>DOVP01000120.1:806-6663 GCA_003520025.1 Phycisphaerales bacterium | reverse complement strand
TCGCAGCCGGAGAGGCAGTCGTACATGTCATCGATGTACTTGATGTCCAGCCCATATTGCGGGAAGGTCTTACGGGCGATGGGGTCGAAGGCATGGACGCTGCCGCCGCGGGCGAGCAGTTCTTCGATGATCGTCTGGGCCGGTGCCTCGCGGACGTCATCGGTTCGCGGCTTGAAGGCCAGCCCCCAGACGGCGAAGGTCTTGCCCGAGAGATCCTCGCCGAAGTGGCCGAGGATCCGCGCGAGGAACCAGTGCCGCTGTTGCTGGTTGACTTCATGGACGGCTTCATTGAGCAGGCAGGGAATGCCCGAGTCCTGTCCCATCTCGATGACGGCGAGGGTGTCCTTGGGAAAGCACGATCCGCCGTAGCCAAGGCCAGGGAAGAGGAACTTGTCGCCGATGCGTGTATCGGCGCACATGCCCTCGCGGACCCGGGCGATGTCGGCGCCGTAATGCTCGGCGAGGCGAGCGATTTCATTGATGAAGGAGATCTTGCAGGCGAGCATGGCGTTGCTCGCGTACTTCACCATCTCGGATGACTCGATGTCCATGAACATCAGCGGATGAGCGTTGTCGACGTATGGTTCGTACAACTTGGTCAGCAATTTGCGTCCACGCTCGTGCTCGACGCCGCAGACCACGCGGTCCGGATGCTGGAAGTCCTGGATGGCATCGCCTTCCTTGAGGAACTCCGGGTTATCGGCGACCGAGAAGGGTTTGCTTGTGATGCCGGCAATGACCTCGCGGACCTTCGCGGTCGTGCCGACCGGGACGGTGGACTTCACCACGATGACAGGATGCTCGATGGTGCAGATGCCGGACTCAATTGCCTCGCCGATGTCACGAGCAACAGCCATGACGGCAGACAGATCGCTGCGACCATCATCGCCGGTGGGAGTGCCAACGCAGATGAAGATCAGTTCCCCGTCGGCGTAGCCCTCGGCCTTATCGCCAGTGAAGTGCAGGCGGCCAGCCTTGATGTTGAGGGTCATCAGTTCTGAGAGCCCCGGCTCGAAGATCGGGCACTCACCCCGCTTCATCATGGCCACCCGGTCCGGGTTGATGTCAAGACACATGATCTGGTTGCCGGTATTCGCGAAACAGGTGCCGGTGACGAGGCCGACATATCCGCTGCCGACGATGGTGAGATGCATGTGGGGGATCCTCTCTTAATAAGGGGAATCAGGGCAGAACGGGGCAGTTTAGCGTAGAGGGTCAGCTGCCGTCCCTCCTGCTATATGGCGTTCGATCTGAAGAATGTCTGCTTTCAAGCGAAGGTTTGGCGACGCATCGCACGCCGTCCCCGCATATCCGCCCATACCGGAGGCGGCAACCACACGGTGGCAGGGAGTGATCAGGGACATCGGGTTGTTTCGCATGGCGCTGCCAGCGGCTCTGGCGGCCTTGGGATTCCCCGCCATCGCAGCGAGTTCGGCGTACGTGCGGGTCTGGCCGATCGGGATCTCGCGGCAGGCGGCCCAGCAGTTGCGTCGGAAGGGGTTCGCTGCCGGGACCGGAATCGGTGGCGGGCCGACCGGCTCGCGGAGGCATCCACTGAGCCAAGCAGCGGCAGCTGGGAGCAGGTCACGGTCCTCGACACCAACCGGTTGCTCCTTGTGCAGCAAGGCGAATTCGACAGTGATCCAGTCATACTCGTCAATGGCCAGCACAATCGATCCCACCGGCGTTGTGATGGTTCGCCAGTGGGATGGCATGTCAGTGCGGAAGCGGGTGGGCGGCGCACATGGACTTCACATCGCCGCGGACTTCGGCGGCGACTGCTGCATCACCCTGCGAATCGACGACGCGATCGAGCATGGTGGCGATTTTCCGCATATGCGATTCATCGAGACCGCGGGTCGTGAGTGCCGCGGTGCCAAGCCGCAGGCCACTGGTCACCATCGGCGGTCTGGGGTCATTGGGGATGCCGTTCTTGTTCGTGATGATGCCTGCCTGCTCAAGCCACGCCTCGGCATCTGCGCCTGTGAGATCGGCACTGCGGGGCTGCAGGTCAACGAGTAGCAGGTGGTTGTCGGTGCCTCCGGTGCAGAGTCGATAGCCGTGTTCGACGAGCGCCTCGGCGAGGGCCTTGGCGTTGGCGACAACCGCGGCGGCATAGTCTCTGAACGAGGGCCGCAAGGCTTCGCCAAAGGCGACAGCCTTGGCGGTGATCATGTGCATGAGCGGTCCACCTTGCGAGCCGGGAAAGACCTTGCGATCGACTTTCTTCGCGACTTCTTCATCATCACTGAGGATGAGACCACCACGCGGTCCACGGAGCGTCTTGTGCGTGGTGGTCGTGACGACATGGGCATGGGGGAAAGGCGAGGGATGCGATCCGCCTGCGACAAGTCCGGCGATGTGGGCAATATCGGCCATCAGGACTGCGCCGACCTCATCGGCGATCGCGCGGAACTTGGCGAAATCGATGGTCCGCGGATATGCCGAGTAGCCGCAGATGATCATTCGGGGCTGCACCTCACGGGCCCGTGTGGCGATGTGGTCGTAGTCGAGCCGCTCAGTCTCGGCATCGAGCTCGTAGTCGTGAATTTCATAGAACGTCCCGGAGAAATTCGGTTTGAGCCCATGGCTCAGGTGTCCGCCCGACTTGATTGGGAGCGAGAGGATGCGATCACCGGGGCTGCACATCGCCATGAAGGCACTGATGTTCGCATTGGCACCGCAATGGGGCTGCACGTTGGCGAAGCGACAGCCGAATAGTTCTTTGGCGCGATCACGCGCCAGATTCTCGGCCGTATCGTGGTATTCGCACCCACCGTAGTATCGCTTGCCGGGATACCCCTCTGCATATTTGTTGGTCATCCACGTCCCCATGGCATGCATGACGGCGGGGCTGACATGGTTCTCCGACGCAATGAGTTCCAGCGTTTCCGCCTGCCGCACGGCTTCACCGCGAAGCGCCGCAGCAACTGCAGGATCGGCCTGCTCCATCATTTCCAGAAGATCCAATGAAACAGCGTCGAGCGGTGGCAAATGGGTCGTTGTCATGATGGCGATTCTACCGATGCTTTCGGTTGATGGTTGGCTTGTGGGTTCTCCGCGAGGAGCAAGTGCCCCTTATCCTTCCAACATCCACATTGTCTTGCTCAACCCGGAGATCCCCAACAACACCGGCACCATCGGCCGCACGGCCGCCGCGACCGGGGCAGTGCTGCACATTGTTCATCCCATCGCTTTCGACATGTCCGAGAAGGCGAGGCGGCGAGCGGGGCTCGACTACTGGGGCCAGATTGATTGCCGCGAGCACGAGAGTTGGGAGGCCTTTCTCGATACTGAGCAGCCTCAGCGGCTGTGGGCGTTTTCGGCAAAGGCTCCGCGACCCGTTTGGGAGGCCGATCTACAAAGCGACGATTACCTGCTCTTTGGCTGCGAAACGAGCGGGCTGCCCGAGGTGATACGGGCGTGGGCGATCGATCGGTGGGGCCCCGAGTGCCTGCTCAGCCTGCCAGTTCGATCACCAGCGAGGAGTCTCAATCTGGCCTGCGCTGTGACGGCGGTGGCCTATGAGTCTCTCCGACAGTCCGCAGCCCGATCCTGATCCGAATCGAACCCCACGCTTCGCTATAGTGGTCCGCTTCGGACGCGCTGGTCTGGCGGCCGTCCTACGGAGAGCAAGACTTATGGCGACGTATACCACCGAGCAGATTCGCAATCTCACCCTTGTCGGCACAGCCGCATCGGGCAAGACCACGCTGGTAGAGGCCATGTTGGCTGACGCTGGCGTCATTGGCAGAGCCGGAACAGTCGAAGCGGGCAATACCGTGAGCGACTGGGATGAGTTGGAACACCAACTCGGTCACAGTATTGATTCGTCGCTTCTGGCACTCGATCATGACGGCAGCCACTTCAACATCATCGATACGCCCGGGCGCGGTGATTTCATCGGTAAGGCGATCAGTTCACTTCCCGCCGTTGAAACGATGGTGCTTGTGCTGGATCCGGCATCGGGCATCGATCCGGTCGCTCGCCGCATGATGAAGATCGCAAAGGACCGCAACCTGCCGTGCGCCATCGTCATCAACAAGATCGACGCGGGCGGCGACATTGCCGGAATGCTGAACTCAATCAAGGAGGTCTTCGGAAGCGAGTGCTGCCCGATCAACCTTCCCTGCGACGGGGGTGCTTCAGTCATTCGGTGTTTCCAGGAAACCGAGGGCGAATCTGATCTCGGCAGTGTTGCCGATTTTCACACCCAACTGGTTGATCAGATCGTAGAAGTGGATGAGGAACTCATGGAGAAGTACCTTGAAGCGGGCGAACTCTCGCCAGACGAGCTTCTTCAGCCATTCCGTCTTGCCATGCGGCAGGGACATCTCATCCCAGTGTGCTTCGCCGCCGCTCGCGAGAAGGTTGGAGTTACTGAACTGATGGGGCAGATCGCTCGGTTGTTCCCCAACCCGACGGAAGGCAACCCCCGGCCACTTCAGCGTGTCACCTCCGATGGTCGCGAAGGCATCGATGTGAAGGCAGACAATTCCGGTTCGCCGGTTGGTCACTGCTTCAAGGTCGCCTCCGATCCTTTTGTTGGAAAGTTGTGCTTTTTCCGGGTCCATCAGGGTTCGTTCGATCACTCGACGAGCCCCAAGGTCGGCGATGGTCGCAAGGGTGTCCGGCTCGCGCACCTGTATCACTACTGCGGCAAGAACCACGAGGAAGTCCACACGGCGGTTCCCGGCGATATCGTGGCGGTCTCCAAGATCGACGAGATCGGGTACGACGATGTCTTGCATCTGGACAACAGCGGTTGGATCGCAATGGACTCGATCGGTCTGCCCAAGCCAATGTTCGGTCTTGCGATCGAAGCCTCAGCCAAGGGCGCCGAGGCCAAACTGGGCGATGCGCTTACCAAGATGAGCTTGGAAGATCCCGCTTTTGCGATCGAACGGAACGCGACGACCAAGGAACTGGTCGTCAGGGGTATTGGCGAACTGCACCTGCGGGCGAAGTTGCAGCTTCTGAAGGATCGATACGGAGTCGAAGTGGACACTCGGCCGCCGAAGGTCGCCTACAAGGAGACCATTACCGGCAAGGCTGAAGGGCACCACCGCCACAAGAAGCAGACCGGTGGATCTGGGCAGTTTGGTGAGGTGTATCTTCGCATCGAGCCGGTCGAGGAAACTTCGGAGGGATTGGTGAACGGGCTCGAATTCGTTGATGACACGTTCGGCGGCTCTGTGCCCAAGCAATATCTTCCTGCCATCGAGAAAGGCGTTCGCCGTGTGATGTCCGAGGGCGCCATTGCCGGCTACCCCATGCAGAACATCAAGGTGGCCGTCTACGACGGCAAGCACCACCCGGTCGACTCCAAGGAAATCGCCTTTATGACGGCTGGCCGCAGGGCTTTCGTCGAGGCCGTGCAGAAAGCTGCGCCGGTGTTGCTTGAGCCGTTTGTGAAACTCGAAATTACGATTCCATCGAGTTATATCGGCGACATCTCCTCGGATCTCTCTGGCCGCCGTGGCCGGATTCAAGGCACCGACATGCTTCCCGGCGACCAAGCGGTGGTTTCGGCAGAAGCCCCCCTGTCCGAGGTGATGAGTTATGCCAATCAGCTCAAGTCGATGACCGGCGGATCCGGCAGTTATGTGATGGAGTACTCGCACGACGAGAATACGCCGCCCAACGTGCAGGCTGCGGTCGTGGCTGCCTTCAAGCCCCAAGACGACGAGGACTGATTTTTTTTGGGGGGGGTTCTACGCTCCATTCGCGGCTTGCTGTGAATCGGTACCCTGTTGTCCATGCTCGTCAGACGATGTGATCCGACAAATGCCAGCGAAGTGAGCGTGGAGGGGGCATCTGGCGTTGCGATGCAGATGTTGATGGGGCGAGCCGATGC
>DOVP01000120.1:0-517 GCA_003520025.1 Phycisphaerales bacterium | reverse complement strand
CATCCGGCGTTGCGATGCAGATGCTGATGGGGCGAGCTGATGCCACGCCGAACTTCGCCATGCGGCATTTTGTCGTAGCCCCTGGTGGTCATACGCCTCGGCACAGTCATCCATGGGAACACGAGGTCTATGTGACCGAAGGTGTGCTGCGGACGGAGTGTGGGGGCGAGTCGATAGAGGTGTTTGCGGGCGACGCGCTGCTGATTCCCGGAGACGCGACTCATCAGTTCGTCAACGAATCGGATGCTCAAGCACGGTTTCTTTGCATGGTTCCTCTTGAGTCGGAGTGTGGGCGCGATGTCCCCGGGAGTTGACTCGTGAATGGCGCCGCGAGCCCCCCCCGCTGGACCGGGACTTGGAGCATTCTGCTGCTGGCAATGGCGTGCGTCGTGCTGGTGGTCGGGCTTGTGTTCACGAACGAACAGTGGGGGGTCGCCATGGCCTTTGCTGGAGGCGGCGCTGCGGCTCTGTGTTTGATCGGCTTGCTGCTCAGCCAGCCTGCGATTGCCTTCGTGGG
>DOVP01000204.1:7892-22450 GCA_003520025.1 Phycisphaerales bacterium | reverse complement strand
AATAGGCACGGTGCCAATGGGCGCAGTGGAGTTGCTGATGATGGCTTCGCGGCATGCGTCGATGTCGCCTCCGGTCGAGAGATCCATCACCGTGTCGGCGCCCCACTTCAGGGACCACTGCAGCTTCTCCAACTCTTCGTCCGTACCGCTTGAGACAGGCGAAGCACCCATATTGGCATTGACCTTGGTGAGGCTTGCTCGGCCGATCGCCATCGGGTCGAGCGAACCGGCAAGGTGGTTGATGTTGGCAGGGATGACCATCCGGCCGGCCGCGATCTCGTCGCGGACTTGCTCGGGCATCAGGTGTGGCTCCCGCTCAGCCACACGCTGCATCGCATCTGTGATCGTGCCGAGCCGCGCGTATTCGAGTTGGGTGACCGGCGTGAAACCGGTTGGCGGCACCGCCACAATTGGATGCTCGCCGCGGTTGTGCCCGCAGCAGCCGTTTGGATCAACCTTGATCGCCCAGCCATCAGGCAGAAAATCCCACGCTGTCTTGCCGCTCGGAGGTGGCATCCCGGGTGTGTCGGGACTGGAGTACATGAGCGGCCCTCCGACATCGGCGGCGAGCGAAAAACTTCCAGGGGTGGTTCCTGCAGCGGTGTCTCCCGGATTTCCAGCCCCGTGCATGGGCATGGCACCAAGAAACGCATTGTGATCACTCGCTGTCAGATCGATGTCTGAGGCATGGGGTCCGTCATGTTTCGAGTGCATCAGCCTTCCCTCCGCCGGTATGAGCCGGATCAGGTTCCGCGGGTCCGTCTCAGCCACCTTCACATGGCGGCGCCCCGAGGCGCAGGCAAGGGTAACACGGGATGCGGCTTCGCCGGAAAATGGGGATAGGTGCCAAGGCGATATCCGACCCTGAACTACCAACTCTCCGGCACCGGTGGCGGACCGGGGACCGCGGCGACTTCGTCGGGTTCGCCTGCGAGAGGGCCTTTGTAGCCATGGGCGATAATAAAAATCTCAGTGGATTCCTTGCGGGAAGCCTCGGGCTTGAAGGGCTTGACCTTGTCAAATCGCTTTCTGACATCGGCGAGCAGTTGGGGCATGGCGGCGCCTTCGAGAATCTTCATGACGAGTGTGCCTTCGGGTCTGAGCCACTGGGCGCACAGGTCCATGGCGAGTTCACACACAGCGACGCTTCGGAAGTGGTCGGTATCGCGACTGCCGGTCGTGGAGGGCATCATGTCGGAGAGGACGGCATCGAACAGCATGCCCTGCGGCACGCCAGCTCCAGCGGGATCTTCGGCGGTGCCGAGCAGTGCCTTCACGTTGTCGGGCAGCCCCTTGGGGACTTCCTTGAGATCGATGCCCCACCCGCAGCCCTTTGGCCCGACCCGCTCCGCGATGACTTGTAGCCACGATCCAGGTGCGCAGCCGAGGTCGAGTACCTGATCGCCCTTCGTCAGTACGCCTCGGCGGTCATCGATCTGCATGAGTTTGAAGGCTGCGCGAGAACGATAGCCCTTGCGTTTGGCCTCTCGCGACCAGTGATCGTGAATCTCCCGCTCAGCCATGTCGGTCAAGCCAGACTGAGTTGCCCGCCGCGGGCCTGCTGCACGATGCGCTCGGCAAGCGTCACCGCGAGCGAGCCTGCCTCAGCATCGACGGGCGGCCGCTCGCCGGTACGGACACTTCGCAGGAAGTCCTCGGCCTGCAATCGCAGGGGCTCGGCATCGGCAACCTCGAGATCCTCAAACTGCACGAGTTCAAGGTAATTCACGTTGCTGAGATCTTCGCCAGCTGCAAGTCGCGTCCGAAGGTCTGCAAGCTGCTCGGCATTGGCCGCTTTGCGAATGACTTTGATCTTTCGATCCACGAAATCGGCCGACACATAGACATCCTCGGAAATGATTCGAAGTGTCCGCTCTGTCTTCATGGCCAATCGCGAGGCGGTGACGTTGGCGACGCAGCAGTGTCCATCGGCATCGGGTGGATAGGTCATGCGGACATTGGCAACATCCTCGGCCTCGCCGAGCACCGCGACAGCACTTGCCTGCACATCGTCGGGCACACCGCCAACGAGCATGGTGAGCAGATCGAGGTCATGAATCATCATGTCGAGCACCACGCCGACATCGACGCTCCGGAATGTCATGGGGCTGATGCGATGGAGTTCCAGATGCCGTGGATGCAGGTCGCCGAGCGACTTGATGGCCTGCATGACCGGGTCATAGCGGACGACATGGCCGACCTGCAAGGCCACGCCCGCAGCCTTGGCGGCGCTCGCGATGGCGGCGGCGTCTTCGGCCGTTGGCGCCAGCGGCTTCTCAATCAGACAGGCCACGCCGGCCGCGAGCAACTGTTCGGCCGCGGCGCGGTGGTGAATGGTCGGTGTCGCGATCGTGACGGCATCGACGCCGGCTGCGAGCAGGTCATCGATGGCGCCAAAGGCCTGTCCCCCCCACTCCTCGACGATGTCCGCGGCGCGGTGCGGATCATGGTCCACGACGCCGACCAGATCCGCTCCGTCCATCTGGGCATAGACACGTGCGTGGTGGCGGCCCATGCGGCCGACCCCGATCACGGCACACCGAAGATTCGTATCACTCATCGCACGCTCCTTGAAGCACCGTATGGTATCGACACCGGCCGATCAGCCTCGCTGCACACGCTCCCGCAGGGCGCGGTCGCGTTCTTCGACATCGTGATGGGCCCTGCTGATCCACCGGCCCAGCGAAAGCAGTTCCAACACCGAACGAATTGTTCGGAGCAGGAGCCAGAACCACGGGCCCACGACGATCAGGATGAAGATCGAGGCCACCATGCCAAAGGGGCCCGGATCGATGTTGACCGCCTTTTCCGGAAACGGCATCAACCATGTCAGCACGCCCACTGGGCCAATCAGCCAGATGGTTGTCGTCAGCCGCCGAGCGGTGTGCTTGATCTCAAGTTCATTTGCGATTGAGGCCAGACTCGCCAGTAACAACGCTACGCCAAAGATGCCAACGAGTTCCAGTAGAGCAACCGTATAGAATGTTTGGGATGTCCAGGAAGAATACGTCCCCTGCTCCAACTCGATCCACAAGCCAAGCACCCAGCAAGGAAGCGTGACTCTCGCTCCCCACCGCACCACAAAGAAGACGGGCTGCTCAATATCCAGCGATCGGGGTGTCACAAACCAACTGGCCGCAGCAATCACGGCTCCCACCGCCATGAGCGCCCGCAGATAGTTCTTGCTCGCCATACCCATCATCGATGCGATATCGACGCCGGCCAGCGTCACGAGACCAGCGAGCAGCATGAACAGTCCCAACCGGAATACGAATCCTCGTGCAAATCGGTCGCTGATCCGAAGCGATCGCTCGCCTGCAGCGAGGATGTTGGGCCGAGCGGCGGTTCGCACGCCGCCGCCGCCTGCTCGCGTCGGAACAAATCCACACTCGGGACACGGTCCCATGGGCGGCGATCCCTGAAGGTCGTAGCCACACGAAGCGCAGGGGCGGGCATTGTCTCCATCCGCCGACGCGGCTGGTCCACTATGAGAGTCGGGAAGTTTGCGGGCGCACTCCGGGCACAACGCACCGATGGGAAGACCCGGTGTCGGTGTACCACATTGACCACATGTGATACCCGAATCGAACGCCGATTCGGATGCCTCCCGTGGTGACGCAATCGGCCCAGATGGGGCTGCGACCAGCCCGCACTCGGGACACGGCTGCGACATGGGGATACCCCGCAGATCGTAGCCACACCCGCTGCATGTCCGGCCCTCGGGGCCGTCCATGTCCTGAGGCGTCAAGAAAAAGGGATCGATCGGGGGCATCTCGCCTCCTATGGGGCGGTCACCCCGGCGGTCTGCACATGGGCAACGGCCGCGTGGAACATCTGCAAGCCGGGTGTATCGCCACGCTGCTCATCCAGTCGCGTCCACATGGGATGCTGCTTCCACGACACGTAACGCTCCGGATGCGGCATCAGTCCAAACACCAGTCCGGTGTGATCGCAGATCCCCGCAACACGACCGCGTGAGCCATTTGGATCATCATCAACGGCGTACCGAACCGCAATTCGACCGTCGTCCTCCAATTGCCGCATCGTCTCATCCGACGCATGGAATCGCCCCTCGCCGTGGGCGATCGGAAGCATCGCCGCAGCACCGGCGGACTGCAGCCCCTGTGTCCACACACACCGTGACTGAGGGTATTCCACTCGTACCCAGCGATCGACGAATCGGCCACCATCATTTTCCAGAAGTGCCGCTTCGGTTCTCGCGGGTGCATCAGTCCAGGGACCAGGAAGAAGCCCGGCTTGCACCGCGATCTGGAATCCATTGCACGGTGCGATCATTGGAACACCCCGATCGATCGCGGCGCGGAGGTGATCGATGATGTGACCGTTGAGCATGGTCGCCAGAATGCGGCCGGCTGCGATGGCATCGCCGTATGAGAATCCACCTGGAAGGCCGATGAGATCGAAGTCGTCGATCATGTCTGGCTCGCGGATGAGCCGGGTGAGATGCACGGGCACCGCCTCGGCACCAGCGAGTTCGAAAGCTTCGACTAATTCATGATCGCAGTTGATGCCTGCGGCGGTCAGAATGAGTGCGGTCGGGCGGCTGGACATGGCGGCAGCGTATGGCATTGCGGGATGGGCGGCGAGTGTCATCAGATTGTCAGCCCCGATTGCCAACTCGCGCAGAGTTCATCGAGTGAGGAATTCAAGACATCGCCCATGGTCACACGTGGTTCAGATTGGAACCGGCCAATGACCGAATACCGGATGCCTCCAAGCGTCTTCTCGAGTGCCGGAATGTCCGAGGGATCGATCTCCAGGAGATAGCGCGACGGGGTCTCCGCGAAGCAGGCCACCGCCAGCGATTCGTGATCGCCCCGCATGGCCTCGGCTTCGATCACGAGACCGATCTCCCCGGCAAAGGCCATTTCGGCCGCAGCGAGCAACGCTCCACCCTCGCTCGGATCGTGCGCACTTCGCACGATTCCACCGGCTATTGCGAGAGCGACCGCCTTGGCAGTCGCGGGGCCGGCTTGAAGGTCGGTCACAGGGAGTTCCCTCGATCCGGGTGAATCCGGAGCGATGCGAACGAGGTGGCTTCCGCCGACCGCGTCCGTGGTGTCTCCAACGAGTACCAACATGTTCCCGGCCGACTTGGCATCCATCGTGACGCAGCGGCTAATGTCTCCAACGATTCCGAAGCCGCTGATCAGCAGCGTGGGCGGAATACGAATGGTTTCGCCGGTGTCGGTCGTGAACTGGTTGTTGAGCGAATCCTTGCCGCTGATGAAGGGCGTTCGGTAGGCCAGGCCGCCGTGGTAGCACCCAAGTGAGGCGCGGACGAGTTCACCCATCCGCTCCGGGTTCTCGCAGCCCGGCCAGCAATAGTTGTCCAGTACGGCAATGCGTTCCGGGTCGGCGCCGACGCAAACGAGGTTTCGGACGCACTCATCCAGGGCCGCGAGCACCATGAGGTACGGGTCGGCGCACCAGCCCGTCGCCAGCCCCGTTCCGATCGCCAGACCACGGTCGGATCCACGAACCGGCGTCATCACCGCGGCATCGCCGGGACCGATACCTGAGGGACCCACGAAGGGCTTCACCATCGTCCGGCCCTGCACCTCATGGTCGTACTGCCGCACGATGTCCTGTTTCGAAGCGATGTTGGGATGGGCAAGCAAGGCATGCAGCGTGGCGGCAATATCCGGCTCACATGTCCCCGCAGGTGTTGGCTCCGTTAATGTCCAAATCGCCTTCCGGACGCGATCAGGAACACCGCCGTGCATGAAGTCCATCGAAAGTCGGCCGATCTCCTCGCCGGCGTAGTGCAGAACAAGTTCGCGATCCGGTGTGCCGAAGATTCCGAGGTCACACCACTCGACTTCGTGCTCGGCACAGACGGCAACCAAGGCTTCGATTCGCTCAGGCGACACCGCAAGCACCATTCGCTCTTGCGCTTCGCTGATCCAGATCTCCGTGGGTGTAAGGCCCGTGTATTTGAGTGGCGCTCGATCAAGGTGGACTTCGGCTCCAAGATGCTCACCCATTTCACCAACCGCGCTGCTGAAGCCGCCGGCACCACAGTCGGTGATGGCCGAATACAGGCACCCATCTTCATGATCGCGAGCGGCCAGAATCGCGTCGAGCGTCTTCTTTTCAGTGATTGGGTTGCCGATCTGCACGGCATGTGAGAATTCGTCGGCGTGCGTGTCGGTAAGTTCCGCAGACGAGAAGGTGGCACCGTGAATGCCGTCGCGGCCGGTTCTTCCCCCCATCACGATGATGTGATCGCCCGCCTGTGGGTCGCCGTGCGTGCGGTCCCGCGGCATGACGCCAACACAGCCACAGAAGACCAGCGGGTTGCCGATGTGACCGGCGTCGAACCAGACGGTGCCATCGACCGTCGGAATACCCATTCGGTTTCCGTAGTCTCGCACGCCCCGAACGACCTGCGACAGGATTCTCCGTGGAGAAAGGCATCCCTCTGGCACAGTCTCGGTTTCGAGCGGCGCGACACAGAAGACATCCGTCGCAGCAATCGGCTGTGCGGCGAGCCCGGTGCCGATGATGTCTCGGATACACCCACCAATACCGGTCGCGGCACCACCGTAGGGCTCCAGCGCGGACGGATGGTTGTGCGTCTCGACCTTGAAACAGACGGCGTGGTCTTCGTCGAAGCCGACGATGCCGGCGTTGTCCACAAAGACCGACAAGCACCAACTGGACAAACCTTCGTCCATGAGTTGATGCGTGGCGGCGGCCACGGTTGATTTCAGAAGGTTGTTGATCCGCAAGCGACCATCTGGAAGCCGCTCGCTGTCAGGTATTGATTTGCCCACCGGCAGATCGCCTTCATACTCGACCGTTGCCTTGAGTGTCTTATGGACGCAGTGCTCAGACCACGTCTGCGCGAGGGTTTCGAGTTCGATGTTGCGTGGCTCACTCCCACGCCCACGAAAGTGGGCCTGCACAGCCTGCATCTCGTCCAGGCTCAGGAAGAGGTGCGCGTCGCGACTAAGCGTTGTGAGGTCCGCATCATCGAGATCGATCATGGGTACTTCATGCACGCTCATGTCGTGCGTGTGTCCAATGGGGAAGACATCTGGATGCTCAGGGCCGCGGTGCACATCGTGAATCAGCGGGTTCGCCAGACATGAGGACGCGATGCGAACGCCGGTATCTTCATCGATCCCGTGCATGTCATACCGACACCCCGTGCGGACCTTGACTGCCTTCCCCGTCATGGACTCGATCGCCGCCTCGACGGCGTCGGCGTCCGGGTCCATGACCCCCGGAAGAGGATGGACTTCGATCAGCGCCTCTGAACGTGGGGATGATGATCCAATGACAGCCTCATCAGTAACGGGATGCGAAAGCAAGGCTTCGGCGATTCGCTGCACGAGTGTGTCACCAAGATCGCCTTCGATCAGATACACACTCGCCGTGTCAATACGACTCGGACACGGCAACTGCCCTGATAACTCAATGGCCGCCAGCGCCGCGCGACCTCTCGGATCGCCGGCTTCTGCTCGCGGTCGTACCTCCACACGATGCACGCTCACATCACACCTCCTGTTCAAACATCTCGGCCTGTTGTTTGGCGAGCAGATCGCATCGCTCGTTGTCGGGGTGTCCGGTGTGTCCCTCCACCCAGTTGAAGGTCAACTCCAATCGCATCCGCTGCTCATCAAGTGGTCGCCAGAGATCTTCGTTCTTGACCGGCTTGCGGCTGCTCGTCTTCCAACCTCGGCGTTTCCAATTGTCCATCCACTCGGAGAGGCCTTGCAGCACGTATTTGCTGTCTGCCCACAGATCGACCGTTGCCCCATCCGGTACCGACCGCAGGCCCTCCAGCACGGCGGTCAATTCCATGCGGTTATTGGTGGTTTCCGGCTCGCCACCCGCCAGAACGACCTCTTCTCCCGGCCCCGAAACAGGCCGAATCACGCAGGCCCACCCTCCCGGGCCGGGGTTGCCGAAACAGGCCCCATCTGAATGCAACTCAACGTGAAGACTGGGGTTGGTCACTTCGGCGGGGCTCCCTGCGAGGCCGGCAGTCTATTCAGATTCCCCCCGGAGAGTATGGAAGCTCTGAATCGAGCCACGTCGCACCCAAGCGAGTGTTTTTCGAGCAGGGATGGAGGTTATCCACGATTTATCCACAGGGAGGGTGGAAACAAAGTGGCTCTCATGGTCCGATATCACCCCCAACCCCCGCCGGCCACATCGATTGCCGACTTTGCTTTGAACTGCGGCCTTGATACACTGCTCGGCTCGCCTCGGTGGCGGTTTTGGAGTCCAGATGCCCACGATCAACCAACTTGTCCGCAAGCCCCGACAAAGTCCCAAGACCAAGTCGAACGTCCGCGATCTTAATGCGTGCCCGCAGAAGCGAGGCGTCTGCTTGCAGGTCCGCACGGTGACTCCCAAGAAGCCGAACTCGGCGCTTCGCAAGGTCGCTCGTGTGCGTCTCTCCAACGGCAAGGAGGTCACCGCCTACATCGGCGGCGAAGGCCACAACCTGCAGGAGCACTCCATCGTGCTCGTGCGTGGCGGACGTGTGCGTGATCTTCCCGGCGTGCGGTACCACATCGTCCGCGGCAGCCACGACACGCTCGGTGTCGACGGGCGCAACAAGGCACGCTCCAAGTACGGAACCAAGCGGGCTCGCAAGTAGCCCGATCACAATTCAAAGCGTTCGCCACGTGTGGCAACGCAGGCAAGTAATCGGCGAGAATCGACACCCGCCGGTGAACACACGGCCCGCAACGCGGGCAGATGAGCCAAAGGAGGCCCACCATGGCCGGTCGCATCACTGCATCCGAGAAGCAACTCCAGCCCGATCCCCGCTACGGCGATCGCGTGCTGGCGAAATTCATCAACTGTGTCATGCTCGACGGAAAGAAAGCCGTGGCGCAGCGAGTGGTCTATGACGCAATCGACAAGATTCAGGCCCGCATCGACAAGGACAAGCGTGAGGGCATGCCAGAGAAAGCGATCGATGCCTTCCGTCAGGCCATCGATAACGTAAAGCCCAACGTTGAAGTTCGTTCCAAGCGGGTCGGCGGCGCCAACTATCAGGTGCCCATGCCCGTCACGCAACGTCGCCGCCAGAGTCTGGCCTTCCGCTGGATCATCACGGCGATCCGCAGCGAGAAGGGCAAGCCCCTCAGCACGCGGCTGGCGAAGGAACTCTACGACGCCGCCAACGGCGAAGGGAAGGCCTGCACCGTCCGCGAGCAGACGCACCGCATGGCGGAAGCGAACAAGGCCTTCTCGCACTTCGCGTGGTGAGGCAGGAACTGCGAGTCGAAAGCCGAAAGTCGGAGGCGCGGTATCACCGACAGATGTTGCTGCGTGACTTTGGCGAATCTGGCCAAGAGAAACTCGGTGACGCATCCGTCTTGGTTGTCGGATGCGGCGCACTCGGGTGTGGTGTCATGGATCTGCTCGCCCGCGCTGGTGTGGGGACGATTCGCCTTGTTGATCGGGATGTCGTCCAAGAGACAAATTTGCAGCGGCAGGTGCTGTATTGTCAGGCGGATGCGGATGCTTCGCGGCCCAAGGCGATCGCCGCTGCCGAGCGACTGCTGGCGGTCAATCCGCACATTGAAGTGGAGCCTGTGGTCGCTGACTTTCACGCCGACAATGCCGAAGACATCACAGCAGGCATGAGCCTTCTTGTGGACGGCCTGGACAACTTCGATACGCGGTACTTGCTGAATGATCTCGCTGTAAAGCACGGGCTGCCGTACATCTACGCCGGCGCGGTTGGAACAGGTGGCATGGTCATGC
This sequence comes from Phycisphaerales bacterium, assembly GCA_003520025.1. Lineage (GTDB taxonomy): Bacteria > Planctomycetota > Phycisphaerae > Phycisphaerales > SM1A02 > UBA12567. The sequence continues at coordinate 12,694 of DOVP01000204.1, read as the reverse complement.
CGATTCTTCCTCGCCAGGGTGGGCAAGGGCAAGCGATCCAATGGCGAGAGGATGCCGCCACGCCATGCCTCCGATGCGTCTTCCCGGAACCTCCGCCACCAGGATCAACACCGACCTGTGATACCGCTGGCGTCTTGGGCCCAACCATTGCTGCGGTCACCGCCCATCAGGCGGCCATTGCACTCTCGCTGCTCATCGGCCGGATTGACGGCTTCGATCGGTCGATGCACTCGATCGATCCTTGGACAGGCGAAGATCGACAGATGCGTACCGGGGTACCCCGCGAAGACTGCTCCTGCTGCCACGACCGCATCTTCGAGTGGCTCGACGGGTCCCGTGGCACCGACACCGAATCGCTGTGTGGCCGCGACACCGTGCAACTGCTTCCTGCGGGTCACGATCTCCTGGACATGGAGGATCTGGCCGCCCGACTCTCGCCGCATGGAACCATTCTGCATGATGAACACGCTCTGCGGGTAGACCTCGCGAACGAGGACGTACGGATCACCATCTTCCCCGACGGCCGGGCGCTTGTGGGAGTTTCAGATCCGATTCAGGCTCGCACCCTGTATGACCGGTTCATCGGTTCGTGAGCGTACTATTCCGGGCATGAATCCAACACTCGATCAGATGCATGCACACCGATCCATCCGCGCCTACACCGGCGAAGTGATGCCGGACGAAGATCTCAAAACCGCCTTCGAAGCCGCGCAGTACGCCGCGACAAGCGCCAACATTCAGGCGTACAGCGCCATTCGCGTCACCGACCCGGACACTCTGCAACAATTGGTCACGCTGACGGGCGAGCAGAAGAAGGTGGCTCAGTGCGGCACGTTTCTCGTGATCTGCGGCGACATGCGGCGACACCATTTGCTGGCTGAGTGCGCAGACTGTGAATGTACCGAGAACCTCGAGTCCTTCCTGTTGTGTGTCGTCGATGCCTCACTCTTTGCGCAGAACCTCGCGCTCGCGGTCGAATCGATGGGCTGGGGCACTTGCTTCATCGGCGGGCTTCGGAATGATCTCGCTGCGGTCGGACAACTGCTCGAACTCCCACAAGGCGTGTACCCGCTCTTCGGCCTCTGTATCGGCCGCGCAGACGAGGAGCCGTGGAAACGACCCCGCCTTCCAGTCGATGCCGTGCTGTTCGACGATCGCTACCCGGATGATGACGCCATGCTTGACATGATGAAGTCCTATGACGAGCACATGGCGACGTACTATGAGAAACGCGGCGCCTCCGGTCGCCGATGGATCGGCCAGATGGAACAGTTCTTCGCCAAACCTCGCCGCACCGGCGATCGCACTTTCTACGAGTCCCAAGGCGCGTCGCTCGAGTAACGGCTCAAACAGGGCGGAGCAGGAGCAGAACGCGGTCTCTCACGCCGAGACCGTGTATGGCCTCCCATGCGAGAGCGCTTTCCGACCAAACCCGCGGTAGGCTGCCCTTGAGGAGTTCCCGATGCCAATTACCCGCCGCACCGTCATCCGCGCCACAGCACTGTCTCCCCTGTTCATGCCAGCGCTCTCTTGGGGGCGCATACTCGGCGCCAACGACCGCCTCAACATGGCTGTCATCGGCACAGGTGGCATGGGGACCGGTCATCTCACTAGCCTCGTCAAACGAAGCGATGAGGAGAACATCGATGTCATCCGCGCCTGCGACGTCTACCGCCGCCGGCTCGACAACTCTGCCAAGGTCGCTTCGCTTGCTGCAGGCAAGGCCACCATGGAGTACGAACGGGTGCTCGACGATCCAGACGTCGATGCAGTCGTCATCGCAACCCCTGATCACTGGCATACCAAGATTGCCATTGAGGCGATGGAAGCCGGCAAGGATGTGTACTGCGAAAAGCCGCTCTCGCACACGATCCCGCAAGCGATCGCGTGCCGCGATGCCGTCCACCGCACCGGGCGGACACTGCAGGTCGGACCACAGGGCACCAGTGACGGAAGTTTCTGGGCAGCAGGCCAAGCAATTCGAGAAGGGCGCATCGGTAAGCCGACATGGAGTCAGGGCGCCTACTGTCGCAATTCCCGCGGCGGCCAGTTCAACTGGCACATCGACCCGGACGCCGGGCCGCAGAACACCCATGACAAGGCAGGCTATGTCTGGTGGGATCGCTGGCTCGGACACGAACACGGTCTCGCGCCGAAGATCGACTGGAACGCCGACCACTTCTTCCGGTTCCGCAAGTACCTCGCCTACAACGGAGGCCTCGCCACCGACCTGCTGTACCACCGGCTCGCACCGCTCCTGCTTGCGATCGAGGGACACGACGGGGCCTACCCCAAACGCGTGGTGGCCAGCGGCGGTATCTACCTCGAGAAGGACGAACGGGACATCGCCGACACGTTCTTCATGATGGTCGACTACCCCACCGAGCACACCATCGTGCTCTCAAGCGTGATGACCAACAACGACACATGGCCCACGGTCATACGGGGTCAATATGGCACCATGGAGTTCGGGAACGGGCTGACCCTCTCCGAGCAGCCGCCATGGTGGGAGGAGTTCCGAACCGCCAATGGAGTCGATATCACCCACGAAGACGGCAAACCCACGCCCAAGCCCGGCACCGCCACCGCCCATATCGACCCCATGGACCGCCGAGATCACATGGGCAATTTCCTCGACGCCGTCCGCAACGGCGACCGCCTCGCCTGCAACGTCGATCTCGGCTGCGCGACGATGGTGGCCATCAAGATGGCTGTGGATGCCTGGAAACACGATCAAGTACTCCTCTGGAACGACGAGCAGGAAGTCGTGACGCGAACCTGAGCCCTCTGACTTTCGATCCCCGCTTATGGCTACGCCGCGCGAACCTCGGCCATATCCGGGCCGTAGCAAGCCAATCTCACCCCATTTCTAGCCCCAAACCTTCCACCGGGGTAGGATTGGCCCTCGCACCCTTAGAGAAGGGACGAAACGATCACCCACGTGTTCAGGAGACACACCATGCGTATTCCAATCATGCTGACCGCTGCTGGCGGGCTGAGTATCGCCGCCATCGCACTCGCGAACGATGCTGTCGACCCGGCCAATGCCCAGATCGACACTCGCGTCGCAGCCACCAATGCCGCCAAGAAGCCGGAGTTCCCGAAGTTCGACACCGTCGTCAAGGACAACTACAAGAAGGTTGTCTCAACCGTCGACGGCCAGCCCGGCATGTACACGCTGTATGTGGACCGCAAGACCAGCGATGTACTCGCTGAACTGCCCCGCAACTTCAGCAAGCAGAACATCTTCTTTGCCTACACCATTTCCGGTGGCATTCCAACTGCGGGTGTTCAGGCTGGCGACATGTACGCCCACTGGAAGAAGTTCGGCAAGCGGCTGGCACTCATTCAGCCTAACTACGCCGTCCGCTCAACCGGCGACAAGCAATCAAGAGCCGGCACCAAGCGTGTCTTCACCGACCGTGTGATTCTCGATGTGCCGATCAAGACCATGGGCCCCGGTGGCGGACCGGTCATCGATCTCACCGACCTGCTGGTCAAGCAATCCTCGAAGTTCTTCGGCGGCGCGACGTCAGGGGCCAATACGCGACTCGCGACGATCGAGAAAGCCAAGGCATTCCCCAAGAACATCGAACTCGCCTTCGGTATTCCTCTCCGCGGCGGCAAGCTCGGCACGCTTGCCTACTCGATCGCCGAGATCCCGGAGAACAGCAGCTACAAGCCGCGTGTCGCAGATGAGCGGGTCGGGTACTTCACGACCGCGCACCGCGACATCGGCGATGCCTCCGACGAAAACCCCTGGATTCGCTACATCAACAGATGGGACATTCAAAAGGCGGACCCCAAACTCAAGATGAGCCCGCCCAAGAAGCCCATCGTCTTCTACGTTGAACACACCACTCCCGTGCGATACCGCCGCTGGGTGCGTGACGGCATTCTTGAGTGGAACAAGGCCTTCGAGAACGTCGGCATCGTGAACGCCATCGAGGTCAACCAGCAGGATGCCGATACCGGTGCCCACATGGAGAAGGACCCCGAAGACGCTCGCTACAACTTCTTCCTGTGGACCAACGCCGACATGGGCTTCGCCATCGGTCCGAGCCGCGTCCATCCCAAGACCGGCCAAATCCTCGATGCGGACATTGTCATGGATGAGGGCTTCATCAACGGCTGGTCCAAGACCTGGAAGGACCTCATTCCCGAGACTGCACTCGAAGGCTTCGGCCCCGATGCCCTGGCCTGGCTGGCCGAGCACCCTGACTGGCACCCAGAGGTACTGCTCGCCGACCGCTCCGAGCGTGAGCAGGTCAGGCAGCAACTCCGCCGTGAGGCGACCATGCGGGCCGCAGGCATGCTGCCTGGTTTCGCATCCCCAACCGTCGAAACCGACCTGATCGGTGACGAGCAGTACGATGGCCTCATCGGCCGCGTCAGTCAGATCAACGGCAACTGCCGCCACGCTGCGTGCAAGGCGATGGATGTTGCGATGGTGCGATTGAACCCGAGCCTCATCATCGGCATCGATCAGCCGAAACTCAGTGCATTTGCCGCCAACGATCCCGTTTCGGGAACCTGGTACGGCACGATCGAAGCCAATGCGCCGGATGGATCATCACATGCGATGGATCTGACGCTCGAACTGACGCTTGCGAAGGACAACTCCGTCACTGGCACCGCTGAGATGGGCATGTTCGGGATCGTCGAGATGGTGGGTTCGTGGGTCCCGAAGGAGAAGCAACTCACACTTCGGCCTGCCGACGAGGACGAGGACGAACCGCTCGTTGTGACCATCGAGGATGGCACCATGACCGGGTCCATGTCCGAAGGTCAGTTCTCGATGA
>DOVP01000204.1:3319-7498 GCA_003520025.1 Phycisphaerales bacterium | reverse complement strand
GAAGAAGATGGCGTCATCGAAGATGAGGTCGCCGAAGAAGACGCCGAAGACGAAGCCGATGATGAAGAAGCCGAAGAGGACGAGCCGTCCAAGCCAGAGAAAGGGAAGGATGACGACCAATACCTCGACGGCGTCCCTGAAGCATTCATCGGCCCCATGCTCCGCGAAGTCGTAATGCACGAAGTCGGGCACACGCTCGGCCTGCGGCACAACTTCAAGGGCAGCACAATCCACACCCTCGCCGAGATCAATACCGACGAGTTCAAGGGTCAGCCACACTCCGGCTCGGTCATGGACTACCTGCCGATCAACATCAACTATGAACTCGGCGAAACACAGGGCGACTGGACTCAGGTCACGATCGGTCCCTACGACATGTGGGCGATCGAGTACGGCTACATCGGCAAGAAGCCCGAGAAGGTGCTGAAGCGTGTCTCCGAACCCCTGCTCGCGTATGCGACCGACGAGGACACATGGGGTCCCGATCCCCGTGCTCGTCGATTCGACAACGGCATGAATCCGCTCACCTACGCCGAGTCGCAGATTGGACTCGCGCAGCATCTGCGGTCCAAGATCCTCGAGGATATGGTCGAGGACGGCGAGAGTTGGGCCGAGGCGCGCAAAGCCTATGACATGCTGCTCTACAAACAACTCGGCGCTGTCAATATCGCCTCGGGTTGGATCGGTGGCAGTTACCTCAATCGCGACAAGAAGGGCGACGAGGGCGACCGCGATCCGATCACACCGATCGAAGCCGACCAGCAACGGCGTGCTATACAGATCGTGCTTGAGAACACCATGCGGGACGAAGCCTATGGGCTCTCGCCTAAGTTGCTCCGCCGCATGACGGTGGACAAGTGGTGGGATGATGGCGGCCAGCGGTACATCTTCCAGGACGAGACCTACCCCGTCCACGACAAGATTGCCGGTATTCAGGCCATGGCCATGAACGGCATCCTCAACCCGCAGACCCTGAACCGGGTCTATGACAATGAGTTCCGCGCGACCGAAGACGAGGACGTTGTCACCGTGCCGGAAGTACTCACCACGGTTCGCGACGCGGTCTGGGGCGAACTCGATGGTGGCCCGCAAGGCACCTACTCGGCTCGATCGCCCTACATCTCAAGCCTTCGCCGCAACGCCCAGCGTGAGCACCTCAACCGGCTCATTGATCTGAGCATGCCGGCGGGCAGTGGCTTCTACACGGCCCCGGTATCGAACTTGAGTCGCATGCAACTGCGTGAACTCAAGGGCACGATCGACAGCGCGATGCGCCGCAAGGGCGCGGATCTCGATCCGTACTCTCGGGCGCACCTCGCCGAGGCCAGTTCTCTCATCGATCGGGCACTCAACGCCCAGTATCTCTACAACACCGACGACATCGCCGGTGGCGGAGGTGGCATGATGTTCCCCTTCATGGGACAGCCCGCCTCCAACGCCGACAGTCCGTCGAACTGATCTCTGTCTCCTGACAGTGAATGTGCAGCGAGCTCGCTCTTGAAGCGAGCTCGCTGTCTTTTTTGCCCGGGACCGGTCCCCCGTGCGCGGTATCTTGTCCCACATGCAGCCAACTCTTCTCGCCGGCATCCCCTCTGCCAACGACACGCTCTATCACGCCATCCGCTTCTCGGCGGGTGACCCCGCTGCGCTCATTGATGACGGCCGCGAGCGACTGCTCATTATTCGTGACATCGAGATGGACCGAGCCAGGGCACACGCTAGAGCAGATCGCGTGGCCTGCCCCGCGGACTTCACGCCAGAAAACGGTCTCTCCGGTGATCGTGAAACCGCCACCGCGCAGGCAACTGCGGAGGCGATTCGACAATCGGGAGCCACATCTGTTCGATCCGACCGCACACTCCCGTTCTCCTTCCTCGCCGCAGCCCGCACCGCGGGTATCGAAGTCGAATACGACGCCGATCTCGGCGTGAGCGACCGCCGCAGCAAGGACGAAGAGGAACTCGATGCCCTCCGCACTTCGCAGGCGGCCACGCAAGCGGCAATTGCGATGGCCTGCGAGACGATCGCCGGCGCGACGGCAGATGCGGACGGCATGTTGCAACTCGATGGGGATGTGCTCACGTCCGAGCGGATGCGGCGAATGATCGACGTCTTCCTGCTCGACTGCGACCACGACAATCCGAGCAGCATCGTCGCAGGTGGCCCGCAAGGCGGCGACTGTCACAACATCGGCTACGGAGCACTGCGAACGGGCGAACCGATCATCATCGATGTGTTCCCCCGATCCAAAGTCACGAAGTACAACGGTGACTGCACCCGGATGGTCGTCCACGGTGAGGTCCATCCGACCGTTGAGCGAATGCACGCTGCCGTCCTCGCGGCCAAGCAGGCTGGCGAAGCGATCGCCCGCATCGGCATCACCGGGCAGGCGGTGCACGAAGCGACGATCGCCGTGATCGCAGCGTATGACTTCGAGGTTGGCCTGCCAGCGGAGGATGCCGACCCCGGCCGCATCGCCATGGTGCATGGCACCGGACACGGCGTCGGCCTCGCCGTCCACGAACCGCCCCTGCTGGACATGGGAGGTCCCCCGCTGGTCTGCTGCGATGTCGTCACCATCGAACCGGGTCTCTACAGCCCCGCCATCGGCGGGCTGCGGCTGGAGGACATGGTCGTCGTGACCGACGAGAAGTGCGAGGATCTCGGGACTGGCCTGCAGCTCGGTCTGGATTGGACCTGACGCTTTCCATCGCCCATCCGAGGGGCATCGCCGTAGAACTTAGTTCACGCCGCGTCTGGCATCACCGGCGGCATCGGCACCGCGAGTACTTCGGACACCACCCGCACCATTTCGGCTTCCTCGACCGTGGTCTTGTCATCGTGCGCAACGACGTCGACGACGGCTTCGAGCAGACGCTTTCGCTCGGCGAAAGTGAGTGTGCGAAGATCGTGCACTGCCACGTTGATGGACTTGATGGATACGCTCGCGAGGCCACCATCGGGTGCTGCAATACCAAGACCCTTGCAGGCACTTGCAACTGCCTGCGCCGCCTCGTTGCGATCGCTCGTCCCGGCGGTCGCCGTCACCGACAGAATTGCCTGCGCAGACGGGGCAATCGACTTGATGGTGGCTGCGGCGCGGTGACTTGCATCGCCTCTACGGTCAAGCATGGCATCCACCAGAATCGCCACCACCCACTCGAAGCGACTCACGTGCTTGTCGGCAGCGACAAGCGCTTCGACGAGTTTCTGGAGTTCTGCGGCTTGACTCGGTGAGAACGATTGCATGGCTGGCGAAGTCAGATCAAGCAGCGGCACGCGAGCCGCGGACTGAAGATCAGCAATCAGCGGCCGAAGAATCTCGGCGTGCGATGCTTCCTCCTCAGGCATCAGTCGCTTCAAGGTCGCCCGCTGCGAGGCAATCGCCTGCTCATCGGTCCCCCCCTCGACCATGAGCATGGCCGCAATGAGCGCCCTCGCCGAGCGGGGTGTGCGAGCCGCCGCGCGGAGCTCGTCCGGAATCGACTCCAGAATCGCCCGCGTCCAGTCCATCGAAATCGCGCTCATCTCGCCGGCGTGCGCAATCGCATTCCGCATTCCAGTTACGGCCACGGCGCCAACTGCGGCGCCAATCATTGCACGTCCCACGTCCGGCTTGGCAGCCGAGGTCTCTGCTGCAGGAACACTACGCGCTCGCGGCGGGGCACTCATATCGGGACCACTCGTAGACCCCACAATCCGCTTGATCCGCTCGGACAGCGGTGGATGTGTTGCGAAGGTCGCGTTCAACGCCTGCGTGAAGAACATGTGATTGAACTGGCTCGCCTCGCCAGCAAATTTCGCCTTCTTGGTCTCGCCTCCGATGCGGCGAAGCGCTCCGGAAATGCCATCGGGGTTGCGGGTGTACTGCACAGCTGATGCGTCCGCAAGGAACTCTCGCTGCCGCGACACGGCCGCCTGAATGATTCTCGCCATGAGTGTTCCGAGAAATCCGATGGCGGCGACCAGTGCGCCGAAGACGATGATGGCGAGTGCCAAGGCCATGCCGCCACCTTTGTCGTTGCTGCTCCGACCACCGCCGCCATACAGCAGGGAGTAGCCGATGATCCGAATCAAAAACAGACCGGTAAGCCCAAGCACCATCACGCCGTTGATGACCGCTACCAGACGCAGGTTCAACCGCATGTCACCATTGAACACATGGCTGAACTCGTGGGC
>DOVP01000204.1:1719-2937 GCA_003520025.1 Phycisphaerales bacterium | reverse complement strand
ATCGCCGCCTGATCGATCGTGTGTCCTGCCGCAAACGCGTTGATGGAACCTGATGGAATCTTGAACACCGGCGGTACGGGAATGCCTGAAGCAATCGCCATTTCCTCCACGATATTCAGGGCGCGCCGCTCATCTGGATCACTGGTATCCGGTTCAATGCGAACGCCTCCGAGCATCTCTGCAACAACTTCTCCCCCCTTGCGAAGTTGAAGGTAGCGATAGAGGAAGCCGCCTCCAACCAGCACGATCATGATGCCCAGCGTGATGATCGCCAGATCCCAGTCCCACCACGATCCAATCTCGCCCTCGGCCCAACGTTCCAGTTCGTTCTGCTGGATCGGCTGCCCCTGTCGAGCGGCGTCCTCGGCCTGCGATCGCTCGTACAAGCCAAAGATCTGTACTGCGAGCATGCAAATGAAATACAGGCCGACCGTCATGCCGATCAGCCCGATCCCGAGCGACCACACAAGCAGGCCCGTCCGCTTATGCGCCTTGTCCTGCGCTTCAAAGAAGTTCATCTGCTCACCCGTCCTTCAGTAGCGTCAGGTGGCGAAATCAACCTTTGGCGCTTCCTTCTCTGCGGCGTTCTCGATCTCGAAGGACGATGCCACGTTGAAGTTGAACATGCCAGCGATGATGTTGGACGGGAAGGACTCACGCTTGGTGTTGTAGACCATGACCGAATCGTTGTAGGCCTGCCGAGAGAAAGCGACCTTGTTCTCAGTACTCGTCAGTTCTTCCTGCACCTGCATCATATTGGCGCTGGCCTTGAGATCTGGATAGGCCTCAACTGCGACGTTCAGGCTCCCAAGAGCTCCAGCAAGCGCACCCTCGGCACCAGATAGGGTCTTCATGGCGGCGCCATCAGTCGGATCGAGCCCCACGGCCTTGGCTGCTGCAAGAGCTTGGTTGCGAGCGGCTGTCACGGCTTCGAGTGTGCCGGCTTCATGTTTCATGTAGCCCTTGGCGGTTTCGACGAGATTGGGAATCAAGTCATAACGACGCTTGAGCTGCACATCAATCTGCGCCCATGCATTCTTGACGCGATTACGAAGAGCGACAAGCGCGTTGTAAATCGAGATGACGGCCACAATAACCACGAGGATCAGCCCGCCGATCACGATAAATACGGTTGCAATAGCCGCAAGAGCCAACATGGTGTCAATCATTCTCCGTGCTCCTCGTGGTTGTGACCATGGTCATGGTCATGGTCATGGT
>DOVP01000204.1:0-1397 GCA_003520025.1 Phycisphaerales bacterium | reverse complement strand
TCATGGTCATGGTCATGGTCATGATGATTTTGATTTTCTTCATTCTCGCGATGGAAGTCTTCTGTCATTTTTTTAATATGACGTTCGTTCTCTTCGTGAATCTCCCTCGCCCGCTTGCGGGCTGACGAGAATGCAGGCATCACAAGTCCAGCGGCCAGTGGCGCGGTCACTGGCATCATGGCGGTGATGTTGGCCGCCGCGCCGGTGATCAACACATTGACGCTCGTGTCACCGCTTCCTGTGTAGATCAGATCATCGCCCGACAATCGGACGGTGAGGACGCACGGACGAGCGTCCTTCACGAGTTCGTTGTACGGTGGCAGAATCATAGATACGCGGGATTCAGAACCCAAATGGCCGCGAGGCCGAGTGTAATTGTCAATGGCGGACATCAAGCCGACGGCAATTCCATAGCCACGATCGAGTTGGGCAGGAAGGTCGGTGAAGTTGACCTGCATGGTGCCAATCGCATCATTACCAAGCGCCGAGGTGAAGCGTGGGTTGTCCAGAACCGAAGTTGAAGCACCAAGTTGACGGCAAGCCGCGACCATGGCCTGCGGATTGAGTGACGCCACCAGCCAATTGTCCTTGACTACGAGCGATACTTGAAGCGGTACAGGCAAGCCCGGGAACGAGAGCGCGATGGCCTCGCCGCAATCCGGCTGTGACCAGGTTGAAACCTCTGCGTAGCCCTGCGAGAGCGGTGCCACCATGGCGTTGATGCGGGCGGCCAATGTGCCGAGTGAGGTCGCCATCCCATCCGGATTGGAGAGTTCAACGAGCATCACACTGCTCATGAGACCGTCGCCGCCGGTCGACCGCGAGCGGTACAGCACAATCGAGTCACCGAGATAGTCGATGAGTTCAGTCTTTGGGTTGACTCCAACCATCATCTTGGCCTGCATCAACATCATTTCGGACGGTGACATCGGCATTTTCTCGGATTCAGCGCCCATCATCGGAGCCATCACACCATCGGCCATTCCAAGCAGGCTGTCGAACATGCCCCGCATGTTGAATCGGGTCACCTGCATGGCCACAGCATCAGATGGAACGACACGAAGATCCTGAGTCCGAACGCCACCTTTGACGACGAGATCGCCGAAGTGCACGCCGTAGTTGCTGACTCGACCACCGAATCGCATGGCACGATCATCACGCCATCCAGCGCACTCAATTCGCATTGCCTTCGGTCCAGTGAGTCCCCACTTGGAGAGTATCTCTCCCATCTGAGGCGTGGCTGCGGCCGCCATGCCGAGTATCGGCTGCAACTCTTTGAAGTCGATCAGCATGCCAAATATCGGATCGGTACCGGAGGGAAGACCACTACCGCTCCAATCCGTATCTCCGACTTCCGGTGGCGTGTTGACACTGACAATGACCGTGGCATCTCCACC
>DOVP01000141.1 GCA_003520025.1 Phycisphaerales bacterium | reverse complement strand
CTTCTTGGCAGCTTTCTTCTTGGCCATCAACGTCTCGCCTTCTTCTTGCTGCGGGACTTCTTTTTGGCGGTACTCTTCCGGCGTGTCTTCTTCTTGGTTCGCTCGCCGAATAGATCCGTGTCGTCATCGTCTATACCGGAAGCAGCTTGTCGATCATCGAGGATGATGACATCGGCGTCTTTGGTGAGTCGCCCTCCATCATCAATGACCTTGCCCTCATCGTCGAGCATATGGTCCGCTTCGGCTGTCTTCTTGGCGGCCTGTTTCAGCAGTGCTGCGTAGAGTTTCTTGGCATCGACACCGGTGATGGCGTTGCACGCCGTGGAGATCTCGCCGATGTACCGTTCGAATATGCTGCGTCGCTCAGACTCCTTTTTCATCCGCTGACGGCGACGCAGGTAGATGCCGAGTTTGCGACCACACTCCTGCAGCGCCAACCGCATCTCCTTGCGGATCTCGTCGTAATCGGCAACCGCTTCCTTGGATTCGCTCGTAAACGGCACCCAGACACTCGCCATGTGGACCATGATGACGAGGGGGCCGACGGGCAGCGCCCCGCGGGGCTGCTGGAGGCTGTAGTTTTTCCAGCCGGTTTCAACAACTGCCTTGAAGGAACTGCAAGCGCTCTGCTGATAGAGCAGCGGCACGCGATTGGCGAAGCGAAGGATGCGGGCGGACTCTTCGCTCTTGAGTTCGCCTCCGTAGGCGATCGCGACTTCCATTTGGAAGGGATTGCCCCTGTAGACAGCGGGGGGGCGGGTAGCGGCTGCAAAGAACTCCGCTTCGACTTCCTTGAGCAGCCCGGCGAGCAGGGCTTTGGATCCGATCGGCACGAGGCAGTCGGTCGGCGGCGCCATGACCGAGGTTTCCTGAATCGCCTTGTACAGCGCTTCGGCCTCGGCATGCCCCATGGTGCTGATCCTAGTGCGAGGCGTCAGCGTGTTGCTTGTCTTCTTTGCGGCGAGTTTGATCAGTTCACTCGCCTTCCGCTGGCCGACACGGGAAAATTCATCCTGCAGGAAGGCGCTGACACTCTTGGGTTCGGTCCGTTCGAGCATTTGAATGAGTGTGCCGAGTTCGATGCCCTTGGGGTGCGGCTTGATCTCACTGGCTTCTTCGGGAAGTTCCTTCACAGCCCGCGGAAAGACGATCGTCTCATTGGTGGGGGTGATGTAGGTGATCTCGGCGTGCGGGTTGGCGATGGCCGTTTGTTCGAGGTACTCATCAACACTCTGGCGACCCTTCTGGTACTTGCCTTCGAGTTCGATGGAAACGATGGTGCCGCGACCGTCCGGGAAGAGTTTGTCGTCCTCGGGGTGTTCGGTATCACTGACGACTTCGGCTTTGTTCTTGGACGTGTCGATCTTCAAGACGACTTCGTGCGATGCCTTCCGCCGGCCCGTTTTTGAGATGATCTTGACCGGCTTGCCGGTGGTCATCAGTCCGTACATACCGGCTGCCGAGATGCCGATGCCCTGCTGGCCGCGGCTCATCTTCATGCGGTGGAATTTGGATCCATAGAGGAGCTTTCCGAAGATGTTCTCGATCTGCTGCCGGAGAATGCCGGGGCCGTTGTCCTGCACGGTGATCTTGAATCTGGTCTCGTCGATCTGCAGCAGTTGAATCTTCAGCGAGGGCAGGATGCCCCCTTCCTCGCAGGCGTCGAGGGCGTTGTCGACGGCTTCCTTGACCGTCGTGAGCATCGCCTTGCGGGGGTTGTCGAATCCGAGCAGATGCCTGTTCTTGGCGAAGAACTCGCTGACCGAGATCTCCCGCTGGCTTGCTGCCATGGATTCCGCGGTGGCTGCCGCTCGCTTTTTGGTCTTCTTCTTGGTCGCCGCTGGCACCGGGGGCTCCATCCTGAGGCTTTGAGGATCCATCCTCGGTCCCTACGGTACCGGATTCCTGTTCTCTTCGACATCTGACTCCCGCTACAATCCGCCGCTTCCCAGCAGGAGCCGAACCCAATGGAAACCACCCTCATCATTCTCAAACCCGACGCCGTGCAGCGAGGCCTGATGGGTCGCATCCTCAGCCGGTTCGAGGACAAGGGCATTCAGGTGGTGGGGGCGAAGTTCATGCAGATTTCCGGTGATCTCGCCGCGAGGCATTATGAGTCACATCAAGGCAAGCCCTTCTATGACGGGCTGGTGGCTTTCATGACCTCGTCTCCAGTATTGGTGCTGGCCCTGCGTGGTGTCGGTGCCATCGCGATGTGCCGAAAGATGATGGGGGCCACCTTCGGCAGCAACGCCGAGCCTGGCACGATTCGCGGCGATTTCGGTGTCTCCAACAGTTTCAATCTCATTCACGGCAGCGACAGCCCCGAGGCTGCCGAACGTGAACTTTCCCTCTTCTTTGGGGAGAGCGAGGTCCTGGATTGGAGCCGGGCTGGCGAGGGGTGGATCTATGACCTTTCCGGCGGTGATCCAGAGTGATTGCCACCCCCATTCATTGATCCCTATCTGAAATGTCATGCAAGCAATGCCCAAGGAAGGCGTTGGAGACTTTGCATGCGGATAGTCGAGAAAAATTGTTGGAAATGTGGCGCTGAAACGGGGCGATCGACGCATGTCTGTTTAAGGCGAACACATACGCCAAACCGTTCGTAAGGTCTTTCTGAGGTATCCGTGCGCTGGGACCAGACGGATACAGAGCATCATGTCCCATTGGAATGAGTATGCCACGATCGACACCATCCACGCTGCCCGCCCGACGCCGCCCAACGGTCAAGGGCCGGGCTGCAGCAACTGAAAATGCCCTGATTCGCGAGATTCTGAGCATACAGGTGGAGTACGTCGATTCCGAGGAGTTTCACCGCCCTGGTGCCGAACGCCGTCTTTTCGATGAGGCACCTTCTGTCCGCCCGCCCGATGTCACGTGGTATCGCCCCCTCATGGATCCTGTCGGGACCGCGACGATCAAGCCGGTTCGCTCGAAGGAATCGATCGTCCTGACCGCCGCCGAAGAGCGGACGATCTTCCTGCAGTACAACTACGCCCGCTTCCGCGTGCGCCGCATGCAGGAGCAGATCAAATCGCCCCACCCCGGTGTACGGCAGCGGCAGGAACTGCTCCGCTGGTATGGCCAGGCCCAGCGGCTCCGGCATCAAATCGCCGAGTCGAATCTGGCGCTGGTGCTGGCGATGTCCAAGCGGATTCGTCTCGGCGATATGGAGTTCGGCGATCTGATCAGCGAGGGCAACATGGCCCTGCTGCGTAGTATTGACAAGTTCGATGTAGGTCGTGGATTCAAGTTCTCGACCTATTCTTGTCGCGCCATTCTCAAGGCCTTCTCCCGCCACGGTGGCAAGCACCTGCGGTATCAACAGCGATTCGGCATCACCTATGATCCCGAGTTCGAGCGATCGAATTATCCGGAGGATCGCCGCGCTGAGGAATTGCGTGACAGCGCCGATGAGGTCAAACATCTGGTACTCGGCAACCATGCCGATCTCACCGAGGTCGAGCGCGAAGTGATCCACCACCGCTTCCGCATCGGCCCCGGTGAGGCGGCGGGTCTGCGATACGAGCGGCCTCGGACTCTCGCCCAAGTCGGCAAACTGATCGGCCTGACCAAGGAACGGGTGCGGCAGATCCAGAACAAGGCCCTCCGCAAATTGCGGTTTGCGGTGGAGGAGCGTTCGCTCCCTCGGCATGACATGGAGCCGGAGATCACCCGGGGCTACATGTCAACGAATTGACGCGGGTCATTGGCCTTCCGGGCTGTATCAGACCTCTTCCCGTTACGCTGTTCCTGTGAGCGGCCACACAGCACCACCAACCAGCGTTCCCCTCCGCGTAATGCCTGAGCAGCAGCCGATGCTCATCGGCTGGGGGCGGCGGTGGGGCCTTCGGCTCGCCGTGCTTGTGGCGGTGCAGATTGCGATGATCGTGCACGTTCTGATTTGGTGGATCGGCGTACCGTGGGGATGGGAAACACTCTCGCCGGTGGAGCCGTCGGAGTCGATAGAGACGGTATCCGATGGCATCATCAACGCGGGTGCGATCTTCTTTGCGGTGGCGCTGTTGTCCACAGTACTGCTCGGTCGGTGGTTCTGTGGTTGGGGCTGCCATATCGTTCTCCTACAAGATTGGTGCTTGAGGATGCTCAGCAAGGCTGGCATTCGCCCGCGAGTCTTCCGCAGCCGGCTGCTGCGGTGGGCACCACTGCTGCTGGCGGCCTATATGTTCCTCTGGCCGGTTTTCTACAGACTGGTCGTGGCGCCGTACACGCGCCCCGACTTGACTTGGCCCGGCTTCCGTTTGGAACTGCTCACCCGTGATCTTTGGGCGACAATGCCGGGCTTCTGGGTGTCGGTGGTATTTCTGTTCATTTGTGGGTTCGTGACCGTCTATGTGTTGGGAGCCAAGGGGTTCTGCACCTATGCCTGCCCCTATGGCGGCTTTTTCGCGCCGCTCGATCGCCTGTCGGTCCGCCGCGTCGTTGTAAGTGACATGTGTGAGGGATGCGGGCGGTGCACCGCTGTCTGCACTTCCAATGTTCGCGTCCACGAACAGGTCGCCGCCTACGGTCGGGTGATCGATGTGGGGTGCATGAAGACGACCGATTGCATCGATGCCTGCCCGTTGGGTGCGCTGTCGATGCAGTGGTCACGTCCGGCGATCACCGCACGTCTTCGTGATGACGCCACGCGGCCACAAACAAAGTGGGATGTATCTTGGGCCGGCGAAATCACGTTGGCCCTGTTGATGCTGTTCTTCTTCTTGGCATGGCGGGGTGCGTATGGGTTGGTGCCGGCGCTACTCTCCCTTGGCGCCTCGTCAGTGCTGGTGTGGATGCTCTGGAAATGCTGGCGGATGATTCGCGATACCAATGCCTCCTTTCACAAGTGGAGTCTCAAGCGAGGTGGACGGTTTGCTGGCGCTGGGGTGGTGTTTCTGCTGGCGACCGTGTTTGTTTTCGCCGCCACGGCACAGGCGGGCGCATCACATTTGTTCGGATGGAAGGCGGACCGAACGGCCAAGGGCTTCCGCCAGCAGATCACCTCGCCCCTGCGAGCCGGCACCACGACGCTCTCGCCCGAAGAGCAGGCCCGCGCTCGCGAAGCCCTCGACTGGTATCGACTCGCCGGATCCTTGAATGGGGGCGGTATCGGCATGGCGAGCGACCCAAACGACCTGCACACCTCCGCGAGAATCCATGCCCAACTTGGCGAGTTGGAGCGGACGCGGGTACTGCTCGATCAGATCGAGCACATGTCCAAGCCAAATGAGTCTCTTGCGTTGGAGCGGTTCATGATCGGTGTCTCTCTCGATTCGCCGGACGAGGTGCTGCAATGGGTCGATGATCGACTGGTCAAAGAGGTGCGGTGGTCCAACTTGCGAGCAACGGCCGTGCAGTGGTCGCTTGCGATGGGCAATCTGGCGGCGGCCAGTCGTCTCTCCCTCGGTCCGGAGGCGCAGAAATACGCGGCGCTCAGTTCGCTCCAGCAGGGCAATCTCGACGCGGCGATTGGGCAACTTCGGCGGTACACCATATCCGTCCCGCAGGACGCGCTGGCATGGGCGACGCTTGGCCAGGTGCTGCTTGTCACCGGGGACATTGCGGGTGCCGACGAGGCGATTGCGCAGGCGAGGGCGACGCGATCATCACTCGACGCCGCGGCCATGCAGGATCTCGATGTTGAGTTGGAGACCTACGCCGCGAAGCGGAAAAACGTGATGTCTCAGGAGTCGCCCTGAAGCAGCGCCGCGAGTTTTTCGCTTGTCTCCGCTTGATAGGCGGCTTCCCGGGTGCAGCGGTCACTCATCAACCGGCTGATGCCGCCGAGTACTTGAATGTGTGAGGCGGTATCTTCTGGAGGCGAGAGTACTAGCACGATCAGTTGCACCGGCTTCTGATCAAAGGACTGGAAGTCGATCGGTGTGGCCGGCCGGCCGATTGCCAGTGCGAGCGAATTGACGCAGGTACACCGCCCGTGTGGAACGGCGAGCCCTTCACCAATTCCAGTGGTGCGTTCCTGCTCACGGGCCCAGGTGATTTCGACTGCCGACTCGACATCTGAGACGAGTCCTTGCGCGCCGAGCAACTCGATCAACTCACGGATGGCCCCGAGCCGGTCCTCCGCGAGGAGCGGGACGCGGATGATGTCCGGGCTGATGAGTGTTTTGATCTGCATGGAAGGAACTTTGCAAAGCAGGGCGAAGCGAGAGATTGTATCGATCTGGCGTGTTGAGGGGGCGATTCAGTCGTTCGAAGCGGGCTTTCGCAGCAGGGCGAAAAAACCGCCATCTCGCCATTTCATAGCCGGTTCGCCAGGGGCACCGCGGCCGAGTTCACGGTGCATGAGGGCCAGTTCCAGATCATGCCACTTCGTGAGCCACTCGACCTGCCGCTCGTTTTCGTCGGCGTGAATGCTACATGTCGTCCAGAGCAGGGTGCCGCCGGGGGCGAGCAGGGCCAGCGAGTCGGCGGCGATCTGCCGCTGGAGTTCCCCAAGCCGCCGCCGCGTGGCCGGATCCTGCCGGTGGCGGGCCTCCACACGGCGGGCGAGTACGCCCGAGTTGCTGCACGGGACATCGAGGACCAGCAGATCGACAGTGCCGGCGTGTCTGATGAGTTCCTTGGCGGGGCAAGCTTCGATTTGTTGGTGAGTGTCGGCGAGGTCATGCAGACCGAGCATTCGGCCGGGGCTGATGTCCGAGGCGATGATTCGGGCTGAAGTGTGAATGGCGGCCAGTTGCCGGGTCTTGGTGCCGCGGCCGGCGCACACATCAACAATACACTGCGGCGCCGTGGCCGATGTCGCGGCGCAGGCGGCTGCGGCGGTTGGATCCTGCACGATTGCGTCCGGATACTGCTCAAATACATCCGCAAGGCTGCTGCCAGGCCTGAGCACCTGAAAGCCGGGCGATTCATGTGCTTCAAGTGCATCATGCTCGCCCGCGCCATGCAGGATGACCGGTGGGCGGGCCATGGCATGCAGTGCCAGTCGCATTGCTTCTTCGGGGCCATCGGTACGGGCGATTTCTTCCAGAAATGCATCGCTGCATCCGGTCTGCTGCGCGACGTGGTGCTGCAGAGTGCCATCGAAGATCGGTTCGGACAGTCGCCAGCCGGTGCCATCGCTGCGAAGCAGGTGCGCCGGGTTGTTCATATCCACTCGCTCCAGCAGCTCGGCGCGAAGTCCTGCGACCCGCCGAAGCACTGCGTTGACGACGCCTGAGGCACGGGCGGCCGCAGTCGACTTGCACCACCCGACCGATTCACCGATTGCAGCGTGGTCGGGGACGCGATCCATGAAGAGCAGTTGCGCCGCGCCGCCCATCAGTGCCGCGAGGACTGCAGGTTGCTGCTGATTCCACGGCTGATTCAATCGTGGCTCCAGAATGGCTCGCAGGGTGGACCATCGCGCCGTGACTTCGCGGTCGATGGTGGTGGCCAAGCGAGCATCTCGCGGACTCAGCCGCGAGACATCCATCGGGTCCGGGAAGAGTTCCGGGAACCGCCTTGCCTTGGCCTCCAGATGCGGCAATACCGCAGCCCGCGCCGGGCTCACGTGTGTGGATCGACTCGTCTGTTCAGACACTTGCGACATCACAGGCCGTGGCCTTCTTGAGATCCTCGACCCTGTCGGTCCGCTCCCACGTGAAACTTCCTGTGCCCGATTCGTTGTGGTCGCGTCCGAAGTGCCCGTGGGCGGCGGTGGGCGAGTAGATCGGGCGGAGGAGGTCGAGCGTCTTGATGATGCCGGCAGGTGTCAGCGAGAAGGTCTTCTCGATGGCTTTTGAAATGGTGGTTTCGGGGACACTGGCCGTACCTTGGCAGTCCACATGGACTGATGTCGGTTCGGCCACACCGATGGCATAGGAAAGCTGTACCTCACATACTTCAGCGAGATTTGCAGCCACGACGTTCTTGGCGATATAGCGCGCCATGTAGGCGGCACTGCGGTCAACTTTACTCGGGTCCTTGCCAGAGAAGGCACCGCCACCATGCCGGCCGCGGCCACCGTAGGTATCAACAATGATCTTGCGACCAGTCAGTCCGCAGTCACCGAGGGGACCGCCGACTTCAAATTTCCCAGTTGGATTGAAGTGCACCGTGATGTCATCGTGCCACCACTTTCCAAGGACGGGCTTGATGACAACATCGATGACTTTTGCTGCGAGATCAGCCTGCTTGTCATTCCATTCCGGTCCGTGTTGTGAACTGATGACGACAGTCGTGACAGCGGTGGGTGTCAGGCCGTCATATTCGACGCTGACTTGCGATTTGGCGTCGGGACGAAGGTGGGGGATGACGCCATTTTGTCGCGCTTCGGTCAGGACCTCCATGAGTCGGTGGCTCAGATCGATCGGAAGAGGCATGAGCGAGGCGGTCTCGTTGCACGCAAACCCGAACATGAGCCCCTGATCGCCTGCGCCCTGTTCGGCGTGCAGGCCGCGATTGGCGTCGACGCCTTGAGCGATATCGGGCGACTGTTTATCAAGTGCCACCAGCACCGCGCATGAGTCGGCATCGAATCCGATCTGCGAGTCGGTGTAACCGATGCGGCGAATCGTGTCTCGGACGACAGCCGGGATATCGACGTAGCCAGCGCATGTCACCTCGCCGGCGATGATGGCAGTGCCGGTCGTGACCATGGTTTCGCATGCGACGCGGGAGTTGCTGTCCACGGTGAGCATGGCATCGAGGATGGCGTCCGAGATCTGGTCGGCCATCTTGTCAGGGTGGCCCATCGAGACGGATTCAGAGGTAAATACGTGGGAATTGCTGCTCATGTCGGCTCCATATTCTGCGAACGTTCGGTGGGCCGCAGAAGCTGCATATCGTACCCGCCCCCCGCCCGGTCCGCCCTCCTTTTATACAATCCGACCCTATGGATGTTCCTATGACGCTGACCCGGATCTTGATCGGCGAAATGAGCGATGCGCAGCTCATTGAACTTACCGAGATCGACGGCACGCGGCGGATTCCCATCGTCGTGGGCGTCGCCGAGGTATTTGCGATCGAGCGGCGGATCAAGCAGATGGAGATCCCCCGCCCGATGACCCATGAACTGCTCTCGGCCACGATCGTGGCTCTTGGGGCGACGCTTGAGCGGATCGTCATCCATGATCTGGCCGAAGGCACCTTTTATGCCATGCTCTGTTTGCAGCGGGGAGACGAGGAGATACAGGTCGATGCCCGACCCTCTGATGCCATCGCCCTGGCAGTTGGCTCGGATGTGCCGATCTATGTCAGCGAAGCCATCATCGACGAGATCGAGCGGGAAGGCGGCATGCCCGGCTTCGATCCACCCTTCGGTGGCGGTGAGCCCGATACCGATGGGATTGACTCGGATGACGATTCGGAGTGGGCATGAGCGAGCCGCAGCAGCCGAAGCCGGCCGGTCGCATTCGATCGCGACCGGGCGACTTTCTCGTCGAGGAGTTGTCCACATTTGAGCCTTCGGGTCAGGGAGAACATCTGGCCCTGTGGGTTCGGAAGGAAGGCATCGACCATCGCTCGATGATTCGCACCATCGCCTCCGCGTGTGGTGTCAGGCCGGGTCGTATTGGTTGGGCTGGCATGAAGGATCGTGATGCCGTCACAATGCAGTGGATCACGGTGCAGTGCGGTGATATCGACGCGACTGTGATCGATTCCCGGTACATCGATGTGCTGCAGGCGGCGCGGCATGATCGGAAGATCAAACTCGGCCACCTTACCGGCAATCGCTTCATCATTCGTATTCGGGAACTCGATCCAATTGCAGCGCCCGGCATTCACCGCGCGCTAAACAAGCTCTCGCAGGCAGGTCTTCCCAATCACTTCATGGAGCAGCGGTTTGGATATCGCGGCATCAACGCATCCATTGGTGCCTGCTCGTTGAGAGGTCAGTGGGAAGAATTGATTGACGTTTGGCTTGGCACCACGCTGCAGCCGTGGCCGGAAGTCGAGCAGGAACGCCGCGAGCTGTGCGCGGCGGGAAAATACCGTGAAGCGGCAGATCGTTGGCCTGAATCATGGGCACCAGAGCGATCGACGTTGGAACACCTCGCCCGCGGCGCGACCGCCCAAGAGGCGATCGCCGAAGTGCCACTGCCGATCCGTCGCATTTGGACGGATGCGGCGCAGGCGACGATCTTCAACGATGTGTTGAATGAGCGGCTCGCGGCAGGCACTGCGTCCACGCTGTTGGACGGCGACATCACGTGGAGTCACGAACGGTTCTTCGATGCGCTACCAGATGCAGAGGCAGGGGATCTCGCGACTGTACCGACCGGGCCCCTGTGGGGGCGACGGCTTCGCGCTTCCGGTGGCACGACCGCTGTTGCCGAGGAAGCGGCACTTGCGCGAAGTGGTTTGGAGGAGCGGCACTTCCATGGCCCCGGAGCGCCCGCCGGCGGCCGCCGGCCACTGATCATTCCCGTCGTGTCACCACACTGCGAGTCAGGATTTGATGATCACGGCAACTACGTTGAGATCAGGTTTACGCTGCCCAAGGGTGGCTATGCGACGGCCGTGGTCGATGCGATCATCGACCGCGGCGAGCGTTGAAGAATTCCTGCAGCAGGGCGACGCTCTCATCCTTCAGAACACCGCCGACGCCCTCAAGCCTGTGGTTCAGCCGTGGATCGGCATGGATCTCGTAGAGCGATCGGCAGGCGCCAGCCTTCGCGTCGTCGGCGCCCCACAGCACCCGCTCAAGTCTGGCATTCACCATGGCGCCAGCGCACATGGCGCACGGCTCAAGCGTCACGGCCATGGTGCAGCCAAGCAGCCGCCAACTTCCAAGCCGCCTGCCGGCCTCCCGGATGGCGACGATTTCGGCGTGGCCGGTGGGATCATGGTCGCATTCGCGGCGGTTGGCACCTTCGCCGAGGATTTCATCGCCGCGGTACACCACTGCGCCGACCGGGATGTCGCCGCGATCGGCGGCCTCTCCGGCGAGCGCAAGCGCACGGCGCATCATGATCAGATC
>DOVP01000071.1:1482-24196 GCA_003520025.1 Phycisphaerales bacterium | reverse complement strand
ACGGAAAAGTCCTCGGAGAAGCCACGGAAACACTCCTCGTTTTGGTCGTCAAACAGCACCACAATGTCATACTTACTGACATCTGGAAGGGGTTCGTCGCTACCAATGAATCCATCCTCGCCATCGCCATACCCATACGTCATGGGTCGACCTGTGTGCTGCTCGTACTCTGTCATCGCCGCATCAAGCAGACTGAGCACATCTTGGGTCTTGCGGCGGTCGGCCGATTCGAGCACGGCCGAACCGATTGAGAGGGTGATGGCAGCAAGGATGGCGATGATGACGATGGCCACCATCAACTCGATCATCGTGAATGCGGTTCGCACGCGAGTCATTTGCCGACCTCCACGATGTTGTCTCGGTTCGCTTCTTCGGTGTAGGCAACACCCGCGTTGTAGGCGGGTTTGCCAAGCCAGGGCAGGTCCTTGCCGTCCTCGTACCAACCACCGGCGAGATCATCATCCGATGCGGCGTGGTCGCCGCGTCCGTCGGAGAGACCCGAGATCTCCTCGCCCGGAAAGTCCACTCTCGCCCAGTCGTAGATGCGGCGATTGGGACCAGCGGACACGAAGGCGAACCGGCCATTGGTCAACTTGCGGGTGCTGGTCGGGTCGCCTCGAGTTGAAGCACTTGTCATCTCGCTGAAGTCGCCCCACTTCGTAGATCCATCATCGAACCACCAGACAATCGACTCGCTGTCGCCGACATCCCACGGCCGCAACGCAAAGAACTCGCTGAGCGTGGGCGAATACCGCCACCCATCGCCGCCGATCGGCTCATAATTCGCCGGATATCGCACCGTAGGCTGCGAGGGCGGATGATTGATCCGGTAGTAGCGAATGGGCGTACCCCACGCATCGACAATGACCTTTGGTGCCTCCGGCGAATATCCCGGATCGCCCGGGAAGTACACCATCGGCTGGTTGGTCGCCGGATCGATGCTGCCGTCCCATTCGCCAAGGCCGTCCGGATCACTGCCGGTGACCTCCCAGCCGATCGCGCCGACCATGTCGGGGTCATCGAGTTCCAGGTACGGACCGAGCACCGTGCCCTGCTGACCGTGACGCGTTGGCTTGCGTTCGCGTAATTCGAATCGACCATCCTGAACGCCCTGATCTCCACTGACGCCGTCATTCCAAGAGGCGTCCCAGAATCCGTCTTCTCCCGGTCTCCGAATGCCCAGTCCCTCCTTGCCGTCCTCGGCCTCAGTGCCGTACCCGAGCAGATACTCGGCGGGAGACGTATAGGAATATCGTCGCTGCATCGTGACGAGGTAGTCGGGATACCCGCTTTCCCGCGTTTTTCGATTGGGTTCGAGTCCATCGATCCCGGCACGGTCGTTGTCCAGCAGCGGCGGCAAGTAGCCAGCGTCTGATTCGAATCGGATGGCCGCCTGCGACAGGGCGTTGATCCGTGAACTGGTCGTCGAACCCATCGCCGCGCGCCGCGCGCCACCCGCCGCAACGATCAGCATCCCGATCAGAACCACGATGATTGCCATGACAACGAGAATCTCGACCATTGTGAATCCAGTTCGCCGCTGCATCACGTCGGGCTTTCCGAAACCGACTGAATCATCTTCACCAGAGGCATGAACAGTGCCAACACAATGCCGCCGACAATCGTGCCGAGCACCACGACCAGCAGCGGCTCGATCAGGCTCAGCAGAGACTGAACAGCGACATCGACCTCTTCGTCATAGTTGTCGGCCACCTTCATGAGCATGACGTCCAGGTCGCCTGTTTCTTCGCCGACGTCGATCATGTTCACGACGATGCCATCACACACTTTGGACTCACGCAGTGGCACGGCAAATGACTCGCCCTCTCGGATGGAATCGTGCACACGCTGGAGCGCCCGCTCGAAGACCCAGTTGCCACAGGTATCGCGTGTGATATTGACCGCTTCCAGAATGGGCACGCCTGCAGACACGAGCGTACCGAGGGTTCGCGTAAATCGAGCAACCGTGGTCTTCTCGACCAGCACGCCGACCACGGGAATCTTCAGCACAACCCAATCGATCGTTGCGCGACCAAAGTTGGTCTTTCGGAAGATCTTCAGGAATACGAAGATAAAGAACGGCGCTGATGCAACTACGGCCCAACCTGGAATCAACTGACCGTCCCTCGTTCCCGCCACCCATCCACTCGCGTCGATCAAAAACTGGGTGAGCCCCGGCAACTCGATGGCGAAGTCATCGAAGATGTCCTTGAACTTCGGAATAACGAAGTACATGATGCCCGTCACGATCAGCACGGCGATAATGACCACCACCGTCGGATAGATCATGGCACCCTTGATGCGGGACCGGAGCCGCTGGGCCTTCTCCATGAAGTTGGCCAAACGCTGCAGGATGACATCAAGCACGCCACCGACCTCGCCGGCGGCCACCATCTTGCAGTAGAGCCGATCGAATCCCTTGGGGTGCTTGGCAAAAGAGTCGGAGAGGGTCGAACCGGCTTCCACATCGGACACGACCTGCCCGAGAATGTTTTTGAGTTGCCCCGGCTTCTGCTGCTGTTCGAGAATCTGCAGCGATCGAAGCAACGGCAAACCAGCGTCCTGCAGCGTCGAGAGTTGGCGAGTGAATTGCGTCAGGATCTTGGCATTGACCTTGCCGATGGCCGGCAACTTGATCTGTATCCCCTTCTTCTCACCCTTTTCCTTCTTGACCTTGGCTGGCTTGGCGGCTTTCTTCTTCCCGCCTGAGGACTTGCTCCGACTGCCGAACAGCCCCTTCTTCTTTCCGCTCCCCTCATCACCCTGCCTGACCGATGTCGGAAAGAAACCCTGACCTCGAATCTGCTGGATAGCGTCTTCGCTGCTGTCGGCTTCCACGGTACCGCTGGTGGGCTTGCCTGCTGAGTCGAGCGCTTCATATTGGTAGGTGGCCATGGATTGTGCTCACCGGCAGACTGCCGGACTACTCCTCGCTGATGGTTTCACGCAGGACTTCATCGATGGTGGTCCGTCCGTCGTAGATCGAAAGCATTCCAGACTCACGCAGCGTCCGCATGCCGCGGCGTCGGGCTTCGGTGCGGAGCAGCGCAGTCGATGCCTGCGTCATGATCATTTCTCGCAGCCCGTCATCCATCACCAATATCTCGAAGATGGCAAGCCGGCCCTTGTAGCCGCTGCCGTTGCAGGCCTCACAGCCAGTGCCTCGGAAGAAGGTGCGGCCGACCACATCAGCCGGTCGCAACTCGACCTCCATGAGTTCGGTTTCGCTCGGTGTGTATTCCTGCTTGCACTTCAGACAAATTCGCCGAACGAGCCGCTGTGCGACGATCGCCTCGATGGTGGCGGTAATCAAGAATGACTGAACGCCCAAGTCGACCATTCGAAGCACGGTCGAAGGCGCGTCGTTGGTATGAAGCGTCGAGAACACGAGGTGGCCGGTCAATGCCGCCTGAATCGCGATCTGTGCAGTTTCGAGATCGCGAATTTCACCGATGAGAATCGTATCGGGATCCTGCCGCAGGAACGACCGCAGGAGCCTCGCAAACGTCAGGTCCTGATCAGTATTCACCTGACACTGCACAAGCCCATCGATGTCGTACTCCACCGGATCCTCGGCGGTCAGGATTTTCTCCGTAGGCTCGTTAAGGGCGCTGAGCGCCGCATACAGCGTCGTGGTCTTGCCCGAACCGGTCGGGCCGGTAATCAGGATGACGCCATTGGGCTTCCGGATGAGTTCGTTCATCGTCGTGAGCTCGTCGTCACGCAGACCAATGCGATCGATCGCCAATTCGACGTTGCTGCGATCGAGCACACGCATCACGACGGACTCGCCGTACATCGTCGGAAGTACCGAGATACGCAGGTCGATCGGGTTCGCAGCAACAGTCAACTCGATGCGACCATCCTGAGGAAGCCGACGCTCGGCGATGTCCAAATTCGACATGACCTTGATGCGAGACACAATGGGCAGCGCCAGGTGAGGCGGTGGTGGGACCATCTCGTACAAAACACCGTCGATGCGATATCGCATCTTGAATTCGTCTTCAAACGGCTCAAAGTGAATGTCGCTGGCCTTGTCCTTGATCGCCTGGAGCAGCACGAGATTCAGTAGTTTGATGACCTTGTTGTCCTCGGAGGCTGCGGCGAGTTGATCGAGATCGATGGACTCGCCCCGGCCTTCCAGAGCCGCCAGCGTGTCCGAATCCTCAATCGCCGCCATGACGTCAAGCATGGTCGAGCCTGTGGTGGCAGACGCATAGAGTCGTTCAAGGGCAGCATCCACGGCAGCTGGGGGTGCCACGACGGCCTGCACCTTAAACCCCATAAGTAGCCGCAAATCATCGACAGCGCGGTAGTTGTCCGCCGATTTCATCGCGATGGTGATTGCTTTGCGCTCGGCATCGAAGGCCACCGGGATGATCTGGTAGGTCCGCGCGGTCTCGGCAGGCAGGTGCTCGGCCAGCGTCTCGTCGATCGCCTCAGGATCCAGTTCCATGAACTCAAGCCCAATCTGCCCGGCGAGTACCTGCAGTACATCCTGCTCGGTGATCTTGCCCAGTTCGATCAGGATTTCTCCGACCTTGCTCCGGTCGCCCTTCTCCGCCCGCTTCCGTTGGATCGCAAGCGCCTTGTGGACCTCTTCCCGGCTGAGTTTGCCGAGTTTGGTGAGAATTCGTCCGAACCGCCGGCCCTTCAGTTGCGCCGCAGCCCCACCCTCACCTCGCCGCCGGCGTGTACGGGTGCTGCTTGAACTGCGACGAGTTGATCGCCGCTTCCGCTCGCCATCGGCGGACTCGCCCTCGTTTTGCTGTTTGGTCTCGTCGCTCATGGGCCTTCCCTATGTCTACCAACGGGGTCCCACGCCACGTGTCCGGGCCGCTCCGCTGTGATACCCGGCGCCACCGTCAGCATCCCAGAGCCAAGACCCCCTAAGTATGCCGCCCGAGTCCGTCCCCATCAAGCCCCGTTGAGATTCTTTTTTGCCCACGCCACCGACCATTTGCAATAATATTGCATCACGCTTTGGTGGCATCTGCCTGATCAAGTTCGGTCCGTCCCACCGATTTGCCCACCTTGTGAACCCGATTGGTCAATTCTGAAGGCGCCCGAGCCTTGTCGATCATCTCGTCGGCCGAGATCATCCCCCGCTCGAACAGGCTCCAAAGATGGTCATCGAGCAACTGCATACCGAATTTCTTGCCTGTCTGAATGGCCGAATCGATCCGGAAGGTCTTGTTTTCACGGATCAGGTTCGCAATTGCCGGCGTCACCACCAAGAACTCGTATGAGGCGACACGCCCGGGCTTGTCCTCTCGAGAGAGCAACACCTGTGAAAGAACGGCCAGCAGCGTCACCGAGAGCTGCACCCGAATCTGCTCCTGCTGATTGGTCGGAAATGCATCGATAATTCGGTTGATGGTGCCGGAAGCGCCCGTGGTATGCAGCGTCGCGAACACCAAGTGCCCCGTCTCAGCAGCGGCGATCGCAGCCTCGATGGTTTCGAGGTCACGCATTTCGCCCACCAGAATCACATCTGGATCCTGACGCAACGCCCGTCGCAAAGCCTCCGAAAAGCTCGGCACATCGACACCGACCTCACGCTGATTCACGATCGACTTCTTGTGATAGTGGTAGTACTCGATGGGATCCTCAACCGTCACGATGTGCCGATCAAAGTTTGTATTGATGTGGTCAATCATCGTCGCGAGGCTGGTCGTCTTGCCCGATCCGGTTGGCCCGGTCACGACAAAGAGACCACGAGGCCGCCGAATGAGTTCACGTACGATTGGCGGCAACCCGATCTGATCGAATGTCAACAACTGATTCGGAATCAGCCGCAAAGCGATACTCACCGATCCACGCTGCCGGAACACCGCCACTCGAAAGCGAGCCCGATCGCCGTATGCAAAACCGAAGTCGGTACTACCGTGCTCCTGAAGTTCCTGCTGGCATCGCTCGGGAGTGATCGCTTTCATGAGCGCCACGGTGTCTTCGTTCTCAAGCACTTTGGTGTCGAGGCTGCGAAGTTTGCCGCTCAGACGCAGCGTCGGCTTGCGCCCAACGGAGATGTGAAGGTCCGAGGCGTCCTGGCGGATCACCGTGTCGAGAAGTCGATCGATCTGAATGCTTGACATGTCTGTCCTCACACCCTCCTGTGGGAGAGATGATACGGGTCTCCTACTCAGAATCCATATTGGCGGCTACAAGAACGTCTGCTTGGGCAAATCGGGCGATTTCCGCCATCGTCGTGACGCCGCTGAGAATCTTGAGTTTGCCGTCCTGCAGAAGCGAACGCATGCCACTCCGCACCGCCACTTTCCTCATTTCCGCAACGGTCGCATGGGCGAAGGCCATCTCACGCAGTTCAGTCGTCATCTGGAGCATCTCAAAGATGGCCTTTCTTCCCTTGAAGCCCACGCCACCACACTTGCCGCAACCTGTTTCCCGCATCACCTTGCCCTCGGCCTCTTCAGGCGAGATATCGACGAGTTTGAGCACCCGGGCATCCGGCTCTGGATCCACCTCAGCGCACTCCTTGCAAAGCACTCGAATCAACCGCTGGGCCATGATGGCTTGTATCGAACTGGCCGCGAGATAGGGCTTGACGCCCATGTCAACCAATCGAGTCACGGCTGATGGCGCGTCGTTGGTATGCAAGGTCGAGAACACAAGGTGGCCGGTGAGCGCGGCCTGAATGGCGATATCCGCAACCTCGCGGTCTCGGATTTCGCCGATCAGCACGATATTCGGAGCCTGACGCAGCATCGAACGGAGAATCGCCGGGAACGTCAGGCCAATACCTTCATTCACCTGACACTGATTGATGCCAGCGAAACTGTATTCCACCGGATCTTCCGCGGTAATGATCTTTCGATCGGGGCGATTGAGTACATCAAGCGCTGAGTACAACGTCGTCGTTTTGCCCGATCCGGTTGGCCCAGTCACGAGAAAAATTCCGTTGGGGCGGCGGATGATGCGGTTGAAGTTCTCCAGATGGTCCGGCTCAAAGCCGAGATTCGGCAGACCGATCCGCACAGAGTCGGGACGCAGAATACGAAGCACGATCGACTCGCCGTGATAGGCAGGACACGCGCTGACACGGAAGTCAATCTGATCACCGTCAACTTCCATCTTGATGCGGCCGTCCTGCGGAATGCGTCTTTCGGCGATGTTCACACCAGACATCAGTTTGAGTCGAGCGAGCAGTGCCGACTGCATCCGTTTGGGCAGGTTGTCACGAACATGGCACACCCCGTCGATGCGGTACCGAAGCAACACACGGTCTGCCATGGGCTCGACATGGATATCCGAAGCGCGACCACGAACCGCCTCCTGGATGAGTTTGTTGACGAGTTTGACAACGGGTGCCTGCTCGCCATCGCCGCCGATGTCCACAGAGGCGTCGACCGAGCGATCAACAGATGTATCAACTGAAACATCGATCGATTCGGTCACCAATGACCCGCTCGCCACAGCTTCGCCGCTTCCGAGTTGCTCATCGATGTATGCCTTGAGGGCACTCCGTGGGGCGAGCACCGCATCGATCTCGGCTTTCAGACGGAATCGAAGGAGATCCAGCAGTTCCAGATCCATCGGATCATGCACGAGCAGTTTCATTCGCCCATTGCTGGACCCGCAAGGAGCGACGAGATGCTTGCGAACCACATCTTTGGGAACTGAAGAAAGATCGATGCCCTCGATGTCACCGGCAGAGGCCAGCGGATTGAATTCCATGCCGAACTGCTCAGCAAGCGCCCGCGAGACTTCCAGATCACCACAGGCGCCTGATTCGATCAGACACTCGCCGAGACGCTTGCCGCTGCCCTTGGCCAGTTTCAACGCCGTTTCCAACTGCTCCTCGGTAACAACATCCGCCCCAAGAAGCATCTGCCCGAGTTTGCGACGTGCTCTGCTTCGCTTGGCCATGGGTGTATGCTGACGCAACTCCGTACTGATCTGAGGGGCCCACAGGTGCTCGGTGGCGGGGGTGCACCATCGTACCGACCGGCCATGAAAACGTGGGCGGGACGATGCGGGTAGCCTTCAGACCGTGAGAATCCTGATTACTGCTGGTCCGACGCGAGAGCCACTGGATGCCGTCCGAGTGCTCTCCAACCGATCATCCGGCCGAATGGGCATTTCGGTTGCACTGGAAGCGTTCCGCCGCGGCCATGAAGTCACCCTGCTGCTTAGCCGAGGGGCCATGGAGCCGCCCAGCGAGCTTGAAAGATGCTGTATACGGTTTGAAACGACCGCGGACCTCCAGCATCAACTTGAGGACGCATTTCCCAAGGCAGACCTGCTGATCATGGCAGCCGCAGTCGCCGACTTCATCCCCGAGACCGCGGCCCTCGGAACCAAACTGTCTCGCCATGAGGGGCCAATTCAACTCACGCTCCAGCCCGCCCCGGATCTGGTCGCGGGGGTGGCGGCAAGCAAACGTCCCGATCAACGCATCGTCGGGTTTGCCCTAGAACCCGCGGCTGAGCTCGACACCCGAGCCCGAGCCAAACTGGTCCACAAGAATCTGGATGCCATCGTGGCCAACCCCCTTGAGACCATGGACGCTGAGTGCATCACCGCCACGTTGATCGCCTCGGATGGAAAGTCCACGGAAGCCCCGGCGAATATGAGCAAGTTCGCGTTCGCAGCATGGCTGCTAGATCGGATCGCACCCTCGGGCTGAGTTCCTTGGCTATCCTGCCCCCCCTTCCATGTCTACCGATCTGACCACACATGAGCAGCACGGCACGGCCGGACCGCGGTACTGGACGTGGTTCATCTGCATCGGCGGCAGCATTGCCATGGCGCTGGCGCTCGCGGCGGCCCTCTTCGGTGAACATGAGCAGACTCACCACAGCCACGCGCCGGATGGATGGATCATCGGCACACTTCCCTTCGCGCTGATTCTCGGCGCGATTGCCATGTTGCCGCTGATTCCAAAAACGGCTGGCTGGTGGCACAGCAATCTGAGCCGGTTTCTCGTTGCTGTCCTCTGCGGACTGGCCACGCTGATCTACCTGTGGATTGTGGAAGGTTGGCACAGCGTCGGCACCACGCTCGATCACGCAGTCCTGCAGGAGTATGTGCCATTCATCATCCTGCTCTTCAGTCTGTATGTCATCTCCGGCGGCATCCACATCGGCGGCGACATGCGGGCACATCCGGTCGTCAATACAGGGTGGCTTGCGCTCGGTGCTGGTATTGCAAGTTTCATCGGCACGACTGGCGCGAGCATGCTGCTGATCCGACCGCTGCTGAATACCAACCGCGAGCGGACACACAAGGTCCACACGGTGGTGATGTTTATTTTTCTTGTGAGCAATATCGGTGGCACACTGCTGCCCATCGGTGACCCGCCGCTGTTCCTTGGATACCTCGAAGGGGTTCCATTCGCGTGGACCTTCGGTCTGTGGATCGAGTGGCTCGTCGCCTGCAGCATTCTGCTCATGATCTACTTCTTCTGGGATCTGGCGATGTACGCCAAGGAGCCACCCGCAGTCAAGATTTTCGACAAAGCCAACGTGCAGCCGATCCGGATCGAGGGCAGCATCAACATCCTCTGGCTCGCAGGCATCGTGATCTGCGTCGCTTTCGTGAGCCCGGACAGGCCGATCCCCACAACCGAGTTCATCGCCTTCGACTTTCTCCGGGAACTGCTGATGCTCGCCATGGTCGCGTTGTCCCTGCTCACGACGCGGCGACATGTACGGGAAGCCAACAGGTTCAACTATGGAGCCATCATCGAAGTAGCAGCGCTCTTCATCGGCATCTTCATCACCATGCAGGTACCGCTGATGGTGCTCAAGGCGCAGGGCGATTCCATCGCTGCGGCGCTCACCGAGACGTGGATGTACTTCTGGATCACCGGAGGTCTCTCAAGCGTGCTCGATAACGCTCCGACCTATCTGGTGTTCTTCAAGTTGGCCCAGGCCGGCACAACCCCCGGTAGCGAAGGAGCGATGGAGTTGCTCAGCGGCGGATGGATCGTGGAAACGCAGCTCATCGCCATCTCGCTCGGCGCAGTCTTCATGGGCGCAATGACCTACATCGGCAACGGCCCGAATTTCATGGTCAAGGCCATCGCCGAGCAATCCGGCATCAGGATGCCCTCCTTCCTCGGATATGCGATCCGATACAGCATTCCGATCCTAATTCCGGTCTTCATCATCTGCACCCTTCTGATGATGTGGCTGCATTGATACCATCGCAGTGCTGTGAAGATCGCCGTCAACGATACCCCGACCGATCTGCCCAACCACGCCACGGTGGCCGACCTGCTTGAGCACCTCGGCAAGACCGGTACGCCTTGCGCGGTCGAGCGAAACGGCGAACTCGTCCCATGGCGTGACCACGACGCTGTTGCGCTTCAGCCCGATGATTCCATTGAAATCGTCACCCTTGTCGGTGGCGGATGAGACCATTGCCATGACCATGACTGCCACGCACCCGACTGTTTCTCCGCTGACAATCGGCCCCTTCACGATCAGCAGCAGGCTGATCGTGGGAACCGGAAAGTATGAATCCTATGAAGTGATGCAGGAGGCGCTCGACGCGAGTGGATGCTCGGCCGTCACCGTAGCTGTCCGCCGCGAACGGCTGCTCGATGAGCAGGGCCGCTCGCTCTTGGACTATCTCGATCTTGATCGGTACACGGTGCTTCCCAATACCGCCGGCTGCTTCGATGCCGCCGACGCCGTTCGGGTTGCCCGACTCGGCCGCGATCTGCTCGAGCAGTTGGGCAACCCCGGCGCTGGATGGGTCAAACTCGAAGTGCTCGGCGACCGCGCGACACTTCTGCCCGATCCGGTCGGCACCCTTGAAGCATGCAGGGAACTCGTTGCCGATGGCTTCTGCGTGCTGTGCTACTCAAGCGACGACCCAATCATGGCAACTCGGATCCGCGATGCCGGCGCCGCCAGCGTCATGCCGGCGGGCAGCCCCATCGGCTCCGGGCGCGGCATCGCCAACCCGGCCGCCATCCGCATCATTCGCGACCTGCTCAAAGACCCCGAGCACGGCGGCGACCCCGACTATCCGCTTGTCGTCGATGCCGGCGTCGGTACACCCAGCGACATCACCATCGCCATGGAACTCGGCGCTGATGGCGTCCTGCTCAACACCGGCATCGCCCACAGCAGCGATCCGGTCTCCATGGCCCACGCCATGCGGCTTGCGTGCGAAGCCGGCTATCACGGCGAGCGTGCCGGACGCATCGGAAAGAAGCTGTATGCAACGGCTTCGAGTCCATGGAGCGGCGTGATTACGACCATCCCCGGGGAATAAGAGCCGAATATCTGACGACCCCCTGCGAAATCAATGCGCTACTTGGGTTCCCAGCAGCGGCGCCACCTCGGCGAGATGTTCGGCGACTTCCCGCTCGCTGCCAGCCTCGAGATTCAGCCGCAGCAGCGGCTCGGTATTGCTCGGACGCACATTGCACCACCAGTTGCCAAGATCAACCGTCACCCCGTCGAGCCGCAATATTTCGGCATCCGGAAATGCGTCAACGAGCCGCTCCATCGCGGCCGTCTTGTCATCTACTTCGAAATTGATCTCGCCTGACTGGCAGTACCGCTTGGCACCAGCGATGATTTCACTGAGTGGCCGACCGTCGTCCAGAACCGCCGAGCAGATTGCCGCAAATGCCATCGCACCAGAATCTGCATTGAAGTTCTCGGCAAAGTAGAAATGGCCGGAGAGTTCGCCTCCGAAGACTGCATTGTGCTCGGCCATCGCCTGCTTCATAAAAACGTGGCCGACCCGCCCCATGACCGGCTCGCCACCCGCCTCACGCACCATCTCGGCCAAACTGTGACTGCTCCGCAAGTCGAAGACGACGCTGCCGCCGCCTGCGGCTCTGAGAAACCGCTGCCCGAGCCAGCCGGTGATGAGATCACATCCAATGATCTCCCCCCCCTCGTCAACCACCATGCAGCGATCCGCGTCACCGTCGAAGCAGATGCCGACTTGGCATCCTTCATCCACGGTCGCCTTCCGGACCTGCGCCAGATTCGCTTCAACAAGCGGGTTGGGTTCATGCACGAACGTGCCGCTGCTGTTCTCGAAGTTGATTTCGATGATCTCGATGCCAGGCACATCGCCGAAGACCTTCGGCACCATCGTTCCGGCCATGCCGTTGGAGGCGTCGATCGCCACACGGATCTTCTCGGTCCCATCCCGCAAGCCGTCTGAGAGCATCGGATGGACATGAGCCCGGTAGGCCTCCCAGAGATCAACCTCGGTTCGGCTGCCGATCGGTTCGCCACTGTCCGCCGTAGCCTCGGCAATCTCCCGAATCTCGATCAGACCCGTCTGCTCCCCCACGGGCTTGCCGAACATCTTGCTGATCTTGAACCCGTTGTAGTTCGCCGGATTGTGACTCGCCGTCGTCTGCACGCCGCCGATGCACTGGGCATGATTTACGGCAAACGGAACAAACGGCGTATCGACAAGACCCACATCAAGCACATCGGCTCCCGCTGCTCGCATCCCGTTCTGCAAAGCCGTCACCATGGCCGGACTCGTCAGCCGCATGTCATGTCCAACCGCGATCAGTCGGCGCGATACTTCGGGCAAGGCATCAATTTCACCCTGACCAAGCAGGAACTTTGCCGTGCCGTAGCCGATGCGAAACGCCACAGACTCACTGAGTGGATCCGGGCAGGTCGCCCGCACGTCATACGCCTTGAATACTTTGCTCAGCATCCGGTCCATTCTATCGCACTTGGCAATGTGCGCCGGACTGCAGATTGCATCATTGATCCTGCGATGGCTCCTCGTCTCCGATCGCAGCCTCGGCATCTTCGGCTTCCTGTCGTGTGTAGAGCCGCCAGTAGCGTCCCTTGGACTCCAACAATTCGCGGTGACTGCCCTGCTCCACGATGCGCCCATCGTCGATGACCAGAATCACATCGGCCGATCGAATCGTGGAGAGGCGATGAGCGATGATCAGCGCGATCCGCCCTCCAAGAACCGTATCGATAGCCTGTTGAATGAGTTGTTCGGTCTCGGTATCAACCGAACTGGTGGCCTCATCCATGATGAAAATCTGCGGATCGGCGAGCACAGCGCGAGCAAGCGCAACGAGTTGACGCTGTCCAACGGAGAGTTTGGTGCCGCCTTCACCGACATCGGTGTCGTAGCCATCCTCATGCTCGTTGATGAAATTCGCGGCATTGACGAGTTCAGCCGCCTGTTCGACTTCGGCGTCGGTTGCTTCGAGTCTGCCATAGCGGATGTTCTCTCGAACGGTCCCGGAAAACAGGTGCGGTGTCTGCAGCACCACGCCGAATTGTGACTGCAGCCAGTGCAATTCACGCTTCCGATAGTCAACGCCGTCAACGAGAATTTCGCCCCGGCGCGGCTCGTAGAAGCGGGCGGCAAGCGAGGCGATGGTGCTCTTGCCTCCACCTGTGGCGCCGACCAATGCGATGGTTTGGCCGGGCTCCACGGTGAAGTTGAAGTCGAGCAGAACGGGCTCCTCGGGGAGATACCAGAAGTCAACGTGCTTGAATTCGAGCGTACTAATACCGGATGGAATGGCTTCGGCCGCATTGCGAACCCGTTCGCTGTCCTGAATCTCTGGTTCGGTCTCGATAAGCGACTGAATACGCTCCGCCGCCGCCTGTGCTGCCTGCAGGTCGGTGATGCGCGCCGCGATTTCTTGAATGGGCATCGAGAAAAGTACCGCATACTGCATGAATGCAATGAGATCACCGAGCGAAAGCCCTTCGCCCACTTGAATATCAACGCCGCCCTTCCAAAGTGTCATGCCAACTCCAACGGCGCCAAGCGTGATAATGCAGGGCAGGTACACGGCACTTTGCAGTGAATTGCGAACCGTGTACCGCCGCATGTCGCCCGAGTGACCACGAAACTCTCGAAGGCTCTCCTCTTCACGTGCCAACGCCCGCGTAGTGCGGACGCCCATCAAGCCCTCGTTGTACACGCCGGTCAAGATTGAGTTCGTCCGCCGCACCTGCCGACTGCTGCGAAGCAGCTTTCGCTGGAAATACCAACTCACCAGTGCCAGCGGCGGCACAATCACCAGCACCCACAATGCCAGTTGCCAATCGATGAACATCATCGCCACGACGATTCCGATGATGAAGCAGCTCCCCCAGGCGAGGTCCAGCAGGAACCACGGGAGCAAATGACTGATCTTCGTGCAGTCGCTTGTCAGCCGCGACACGAGCCACCCGGTCGGTCTGGTATCGAAGTACGAGAACGAGAGATCCTGCAATCTGGAAAAGCCCTGCTCACGCAGGTCAAAGCCTACGCCAGTCGTCAGCCGCCCGGCAGCGCGAATAAACCACCACACCACCACCGAGAACGAACTCGCAAGCACCAGATAGATACCAGCAAGCCACC
Organism: Phycisphaerales bacterium; assembly: GCA_003520025.1. Taxonomy (GTDB): domain Bacteria; phylum Planctomycetota; class Phycisphaerae; order Phycisphaerales; family SM1A02; genus UBA12567. The sequence continues at coordinate 9,862 of DOVP01000071.1, read as the reverse complement.
AGAAGGCTGCGCCCGCCCTCCCAGCCACCGCCTCATCGATGAGCCACGCATTGCTCAGCGGCAACAGCGTTTCAATGACCGCCAGCAGTACACCGCTGAAGAGCATGATCCGCAGCCACCGCCGGTGCGGTCTGGCGTGCCGAATGATCCGGCGCCAGAGACGCCAGTCGAACGTCCCACCGTCGTACTCGTCTTCCGGCAGGAAGGCTTGCTCGCTCATCACGCCGCCCCCTGTTCATCGGTCGACTCGATGGTGGTCTGGATGTCCCAGAGCCTGCGATACATACCGGCTTCTTCGACGAGCGTAGTGTGCGTGCCCCGCTGCACGATGCGGCCGTGATCGAGCACGATCACCTGATCGGCCTGCATGAGCGTCGAGAGGCGATGTGCAATTACAATGGTGGTCTGGGAACCACGCCGATCCCGAAGCGCCTCCAGAATGAGCCGCTCTGTACGAGTGTCCACGGCGCTGAGCGCATCATCAAGCACCAGGATATCCGGCCGCTGCAGGAGCGCCCGCGCGATGGCGACACGTTGCCGCTGCCCGCCCGAGAGCGTCACGCCGCGCTCGCCGACGAGAGTCTCGTAGCCCTGGTCAAACTCAAGAATGGAGTCGTGAATGGATGCCACGCGCGAGGCCACGTGCAACTCATCGTCGGTCGAGTCGCGGCGGGCCAGGGCGATGTTGTCGCGAATGGATCGTGAGTACAGGAACGGATCCTGCATCACGACCGCCATGCGGGCGCGGTGCTGACCACGGTCGAGCGTAGTGATATCCACGCCATCCACTCGAATCACGCCCGCATCGCAGTCATACATCCGCAGCAGCAGATTGATGATCGTCGACTTGCCGCCCCCGGATGGCGCCACGATCGCGAGGGTCTCGCCGGCCCTGGCGGTGAGGAAGATGTCGCTGAGGACGGGCGAACTCTCTTCGTGCGCAAACGTGACGCCAGCAAACTCAATCTCGCCGCCACCGTGCGGTGGCGCCGCCGTCCCAGTCACTTCTTCGGTGGGGGTTTCGAGGATCTCGTGAATTCGATCGACAGCCACGACTGCCTTACCAAGTTCCGAAAGCAATCGACCCAGCATCCGAACGGGCCAGACGTAGAGCGACACTGCTGCGATGAAGAAGTAATAGGTGCCGATCTCAAGCACATCGGTCGCCACCCAATAGGCTCCAAGGATGAGCACGATGGCTTTCTGTGTGAAACAGATCAGATCCGAGGATGACCAGAACCACGCGAGCACCGCGTACAGGCGGTAGTCGAGCCGGCGGTGATCGTCATTGCGGGCGCGGAACTTCTCCCGCTCGAACTCCTGCCGGGCAAACGCTCGCACAACACGAATGCCGTGAAGGTTCTCGTTCACGCACGCGGTCATTCGCCCCTCAGCCTCGTCCTTCTCTCGAAAGATCGTCTTCACGCGGCCAAAGAAGAAGAAAGCCGAGAACACGATCACGGGAATCAGCACCAGCGATGCGACCGACATGCCAAAGTCCATCATGAACATCAGCGGCAGTGGAATCAGCAGCATCGCGATCGCCCGGCCGATCTCGATGACCTGCAATGCGAGGAAATTGCGAAGCGTGTCTACATCCGAAGTGCACCGCTGCAAGACGTCGCCCGTCTCGGCCTGGTCATACCACGTACATGGCAAGTGATTGAGATGGTTGTGCAGCCGGTCCCGCAACCGAGCAATCACATCCTCAGCCGCAATCGCCACCCACCGCCCCCGGAAGTAGGTGGCCAGGGCGGCCAAGAGGGTCAGACCGACCACGAACAGGGCGGGAATCCACAGCCGCTCGGACACAAAGTCCCGGCCCCCCATGAACGACAACCCCAATCGCTCGATCCACGACCCCTCCCGCGGCTCGTCAACGAGCACCCCGTCAAACACAATCTGAGGCACGATCGGCACCGCATACAACAAGCCCGCCGCCACGATGAGCGACAGCAGGGCCCCGGCATAGCGAAGCCGCTGCCCCTTCAACAGGGCCCAGATGGTGTGCAGGCGATCAAACATGGGTCAAGTGGTTGTTGAACGGGCCAGATGGTACCGGGACTCACCCCGCCGCCATCATCAACGCCTCCACAAACCCCGGAAGCGTGGCGGCGGCGGGACCATGCAGGGAATGGCCGAATGCCGCCGTAATCGCTGTTGGCTCGATATTGAATTCGACGCTTGCCCCGACGGTTTCGTGGACGAATCCTGCAGCGGGGTAGACCTGCCCAGCGGTACCGATACAGAGAAAGAGTCCGGCCGCTCGGAGGGTTTCGGTGATGATCTCTGGTTCCAGAATCGCTTCGCCGAACCAGACGATATGAGGACGCCATCGGCCGTCAAGGGTAGTAGCGTCGCAGTCGACCTGCCAGTGGCGAACTTCACCGGTGTCGGCGTGGCGAATCTTCATGAGTTCGCCATGCATGTGGATCACGTTGGCACTGCCGCCTCGCTCGTGCAGATTGTCGACGTTCTGCGTAATAACTGTGACGGAGGTGGGCCACCGAGATTCGAGCATCGCCAAAGCCATATGCGCTGCGTTTGGTTCGACATCAGCAGCCTGCAACCGCGAACGGCGCTCGTTGTAGAAACGATGCACGAGTTCAGGGTTGCGCATGAACGCTTCGGGTGTCGCGACATCCTCAACGCGGTGTCCCTCCCACAGCCCGCCATTTCCGCGAAATGTCATGAGGCCACTCTCGGCGCTGATTCCGGCGCCTGTAAGAATCACGATTGGGGGGCGATTGTCACCGAGTTCCCGGAGGACGGCATTGGCAGTACATACTGAATCCACGGTGGGCAGGATATGACGAGCAGCGGCACAGGAACGATGGACTCCGAGTGAACTCGCAATATCCAATGACCGCAGATGCACAACTCCATGCCCTCGCTTCGAATGTGGCAGGATCGCCATATCATTCGCAGCCATGACCACGACAGCGAATTCAACCCGCCGCCATCTGCTTTTTCCATGGATCGTTTGGATCATTGGGACCCTGTACTTCCTGTTTGACTACACAAATCAGGTGGTTCCGGGCGCGATGAAATCGGAATTGCAGCACGCATTTGACGCCAATGCGATGCAGTTCGGGTTCTTTGCGGCGAGTTATTTCTATATCTACGCTGCAATGCAGATTCCGGTAGGACTGCTTGGCGATCGTTTTGGACCAAAACGACCACTCGCAATCGCGGCCTGTGTGGCGGTGGCTGGCGGCTTCTTGTTTACACAGGCAGATTCGGTGCTCACCGCCACACTCGCCCGCATGATGATCGGCATTGGGGCGAGTTTCTCGTTCGTCTCGGTGTTGATGCTCATTCGGCATTGGTTTGCGCCGGAGCGATTCTCGATTCTGATCGGTTTGACGAACATGGCAGGCATGATCGGTGCCATTGGTGCCGACAATGTGCTTTCTTTGGCGGCTCAGCCAACTGAGTTTGGGTGGCGATGGACAATCGGGGCACTTGCCGCGATCGGCGCGATCGTCATGCTTGGGATCATCTTCGTAGTACGCGATCACCCCGCAGGTACACGCCGCCCTCCGGAAGCACCCCCCCCCCTTAGTGCCAGAGATGCGTGGAGACATCTCAAGACCACCGTGTGCTCAATGCAGATGTGGATCAGCGGGGTGTACGCAGCCACCATTGCAACCGTCTTCATGACATTTGGCGCAGTGTGGGGATCGTTGTATTTGGAGCGAATCTTTGGCCTCTCGCCTACGGCTGCTGCGAGCATGGCTTCTCTGGTTTTCGTGGGCGCCATCCCAGGAAGTTTCTTTTTCGGTTGGTTCTCCGGCAAGATCAAGCGTCGCAAACTGCCGATGATCATCGGCAGCGGCGGTGCCTTGACATCGTTCCTGCTGCTTGCTTTTGTGATCGGTGACTCGGTGTGGCTCGGCCGCGCGTGCCTGCTCGGCATGGGCTTCTTCGGTTGCGGCAATGTCGTCGCCTATGCCATCGGCGATGACAACAGCCCCATCGGGGGTGAAGGCATCGGACTTGGATTTATCAACACATGGCTCATCGGTGGCGGCGCCGGATTTGGTCCCATCATCGGGGCGCTTCTGGTTTGGCAGCGGCCACATGTCACGAGCACGAGCAACTACACCATGGCGGAATTGAACATCGCATTCATCCCGTTAACCGCGTGCCTCGTGCTATCGCTCGTGGCATCGCTGCTGGTTCGGGAGACGCGGTGCCAGCGTCAGGGATCGTCACCTGACCCCCTTGCTCAAACCCCCCCATGCGCCGCGGCGAGGTTGGCCTGATTCACTTCCTCATCGCTGACGCCGTGCTCGGCGAGGGACTTGGAGAAGTCGTCGTTAACCATCAGATCGCGGGCCTTTTGGCCCCATTCATCTTTGGCGAAGTGGTAGATGATGTGTGGGATCACAAAGATCACGATGAAGCCGCAGGCGAGAATCATGAGATAGGCCGAATACGATGACTCGGGAATCTGAGAGGGCCGGAACCAGCCGATGACGTAGGCAAACAGGGTCGCCGCCAGACCAACAAGCGAGATAATCCATCCGAGCCAGGCAGGCATGCTGAACTTCCGCGGATTGCTGGGATGCTTCACCTTGAGTTTCAGATACGACAGGAAGAGCAGCACATACATCGACAGGTACGTCAATACGGTGAGCGCCTCGGTTGTGAAGAAGGCAACGTTGCCCGCGCCACTGTCCTTCTGGGTGGTCTGACCGCTGGACGTACCGAATGTCAGCAGCAGCATCCAAGCCGTCACGATGATGCCCTGAATCAGGAGGATGCGAATAGAGACGCCGTGCTTGTTACGACGTGCAAATGACGGCGGCAACAAGCCCTGTGAAGCGGAAAATCGCAAGCCACGGCTCGGACTCGACACCCAACTGCTGATCTCCGCAATCGCACCGAACGCGATGCAGACCGCTGCGGGATAGACCAGCCAATGCAGCGAGTAGAGTTCAAGCAGCCTGCCGATCGTCTCGTACAACCCGGCGCTGAGGTTGATCTCCTTGGCCGGAATCGCCACTGCCACCGTGAGGCCGCCCAGACAATTCAGCAGGATGGCGCCCGCGACGAGAACAAAGACGGCCAGCGGATAGTTGCGGCCGGGGTTCCGAAGATCGTTGACGTGCGTCGCGGATCCTTCGATGCCCATGAAGGACAGAATGAACGAGACAAACACCACCAGCGTCGCGGTCTCGGCAAATGAGGGGAAGAAGGTCTTGGAATCCATGACAATGTTGATCGTGTTGTCGCCCATCACAAAAATGATGCCAAGCGCAACAACCAAGGTGGCTGGCAGCAGAATGCCGATCGTAAAACCCCATGTCGCGATTTTCGCTACGACCCTAGTGCCCCAGAAGTTGGCGATGGTGACGAGCCAAAACACGCAGAACACCGTGGCGAATTTCAGCAGCGCGTTCTCATTGAATGCCGGGCTGAACAACGTCGCAAACGCGGCGGTCACGAAGTAGAGCATCGCAATCATACCGATCGTGATCTGCATGAACTGCAGGTAGATCATCACGAAGCCCCACCGCTTGCCAAACGCGGCTGTCCCCCAACTGAAGACTCCCGCATCCGACCACCCGGATTCACCGGTCGCCATTTCGGCGGACACAAGGGCAGCTGGAACGAACCAGAGCAGTCCCGCTGCCAGCAGGAAGAACACCAATGCAAAGCCGGTCGTCCCGAAGACCGGATAGTTGTAGATGGTCATCACCATCGACGAGGTGATGGCAAGAAAAGCGAACAATCCGATCGCGTGTTTGGGATGCCCTTTGGAACCGTGGGGCTGAATCCCATTTGATGCAGCCGCCTTCGAGATCACTTTATCGGCACCACTCAGCATTTGGTGAACTTCTTTCGTTCATGCTCGTCGGTCTTGATGTCGACCGGTTCAACCGACCGAACCTCCTTCCCCGCCATGTCGGCTTCGAGGGACTCGATCGACTGTTTCAGACAGTTCAGCAGTTCATCTGCAAGATCCCAACTGAGGCCTTCCTTGACCACGATTCGAAGGGCCGCGAGATCCTCGCGATTCTTCGGGAAGGTGTAGGCGGGAACCTGCCAACCGCGGTGTAACATTCGCTCAGAAAGTTGAAAAACATCCCAGCAACCTTTGCATTCATCCTTCAATCGGAATGCAAAGACCGGGATGTCATCGCCCCTCGTGAGAAGAGCAAACGGTCCCATCTTCTCGATAGAACTCGACAAGTGCATCGCCACGTCCTGCGACTTCTGCTGAATCCGGCGATACCCCTCGCGTCCGAGCCGGATGAAGTTGTAATACTGCGCGATGACCTGATTTCCAGGACGCGAGAAATTGATCGCAAAGGTCGGCATCTGTCCACCGAGGTAATTCACCTTGAAGACGAGATCCTCCGGCAAATCCACTTCGTCCCGCCAGACTACCCAACCAACACCCGGGTAGACAAGGCCGTATTTGTGGCCTGAGGTGTTGATGGACTTGACCCGCTCCAAACGAAAATCCCATTCGAGATCAGGCTGGAGAAAAGGCGCCACCATCGCGCCGCTCGCGCCATCGATGTGGATTGGAATATCCCAGTCTTTCTCGGCGTTGAGTTTGATAAGGCCGTCGTTGATCTCTTTTGCCGGCTCATACGAACCATCGAAGGTCGAACCCATGATGACCACGATGCCGATCGTGTTTTCGTCGCACAGGGCGAGCGCTTCCTCGGCCCCGAGGTGGAACCGATCGCCCTCCATCGGCACGAGCCGCTGCTCGATGTCCCAGTACTTGGCGAACTTGTGCCAGCAAACCTGCACATTGACACCCATCACGATGTTGGGTTTGTCGGTTGGCTTGCCCGCAGCTCGCATCCGCTCTCGCCACCGCCACTTCATGGCCATGCCGCCGAGCATGCATGCCTCGCTTGAGCCGATCGTGGACGTGCCGATGGGTTTCTTGTCGCTCGGCGCATTCCAAAGATCAGCAAGCATGCTGACGCATCGACACTCGAGTTCCGCTGTCTGCGGGTACTCGTCCTTGTCGATCATGTTTTTCTCGAATGCCTCGGCCATCAGTTGCTTGGCCTGCGGCTCCATCCACGTCGTGACGAAGGTCGCCACGTTGAGTCTGGCATTACCGTCAAGCATCAACTCATCGTGCACGATCTGATAGGCGGCATCGGCCGGAATCTGATCGTCAGGCATGTGATATTTGGGAACCGGACTGTCAAGGAACCTCGTGCCGAATGCCGGTCCGATGATGTCATTGATCCCATCAGTATTCCGCTTGTACATGAGCCATAGCATCCTTTCTGGCACGCAGGTAGCCTCGCAGCATGATACTCGTTGAGTCTGGACTCCGCTCTGGCGAAGTCTCTGAACTGATACGCCCCCACTCGGATACCGAAGAAGAAGTTCATCAATATGAGTACGCCATCAACATCGCCACGATGCCCGCGACGACAAATGCCACCGCCGCGGCACCGCGCGTGAGTTTCACGGCCACCCCAGTGACGGCGACTCGTCGCACATCACGAACCGCAATTTTCAGAAGCACAACGTCGCAGTCACGGTCGGAAACGGCGATAAGACGTCATCCCTCCGCACCGATACCGGCAGCATCAACATCACCGTCCGATAGCCCCGCGCGGCAGCACAGGCACTTTTCTCACGCTTATTACAGCGAGAGACCTACTCATGCCGACACAACGTTCCGTCGCGTCATACCCAGAGGAGATCCGTGGTGACAAACTCATCTGACGATTCAAACTGCTGCACAGGCAAAGCCAGAGGGTGCCCTGCGATGCGATGCATCTTCGCCGTCGCGCTCATTGCGATTCTCACGTGCATGTCGATGGCAATGTGGAAAGCCGCATGGGCCATCGAAGCACTCGCTCCCGCGGCTGGCTAACTGTTCTTCTTCAACTGAACTCCTTGGAGCCCTTCCCCTTTCCGTTTCAAGGAAACGGGAAGGGCCCTCACCATTTACGATCTCTAATTCCGGCGTTGGCGAGATCGTCTGCTGCAATCAGGAGGCCGCCCGATCAACCACAAAGGGCCAGGTACCGGAGCGGTACCTGACCCATTTGAGCAAGAAGTGAGTGATGATCGATTCAGCCTCGGCGACGCCGGGCACCAACGATGGACGCGAGGCCGAACAGGGCAAAGGCGCCCGGAGCCGGAACTGAATAGATCAAGGGATTGTCCAACCAAACGTTGCCGTCCATACCGTCCACTGTGTCGGCGGTAATGAACATTCCGTCGACGGCTGAAAGCACATTGTTCAGATCGGACGCCGTGGCGACTGCGACGGGATTTCCGACCATCTGAATCATCCACGTCGTGGAGGGGTCGAACCCGAAGTCGTAGTGGTACCAATGGCCGTCAACAGTGGCGACGGCATCCGCCCACAGGACAGCGCCGC
>DOVP01000071.1:0-1149 GCA_003520025.1 Phycisphaerales bacterium | reverse complement strand
GCTGCCCATCGTGAAGGCGATCTGGACCATCTGCGCGGCTGAACCCAGATCAGCAGCCCAGTCAAAGGACACGCCGCCGTTGTTGACAGCTGACGAAAAGTCGCCTCCGCCAAGAAAGCTCGCAGAGGCCGAAAACCATTCTGCGTCGTACGAGGTCTGATCCCAGTAGTTGATGTTTCCGGTGGGCACGCCGCCGGTTGGATTCCAGTTCACGGCATACGGACTGCCGGCCGGGCCCTGCTGGGCGGTCCAACCTTCGTCGCCGGTGTCAAAGGAACTGTATGCGAGCGTGGTAGCGGAGGCCGTGGCCGAAACGGCGGTAAGCGTGGCGAGGGCGGCGATAAGTGTCGTAGTGCGTGTCATGGTCCTGAGTCCTTGTGGTGTTGGGCGGGCCCGGGTTTCGTGATGTATGGGCCTGCAGTCATCAGGAATCCGCGGATGCAAGGTGTTTCTGTCAGAACATTTGGAAGAAAAACGAGCCAGGTACCGAGGCGGTACCTGACCCATTTTCTGAGATGCAAGAAATGCTCAGCCTCTGCGGCGCCGACTACCAATGATCGAGGCCACTCCAAGCAGTGCCAAAGCGCCCGGAGCCGGGACATTCATGTAGATCCGGGGGTTGTCCAGCCACGTTGTCTCATTGATTCCCGTCCAAGTCTCACCCGTGATGTCCATGCCAGTGACGTTGGCAAGAACACTATTTATCTCGTTCATGGTGGCGAGTTGCGACGCCCCTCCGGAACCATAGTTGACCATCCAACTGACGCTCGTATCGAAAGTGAAGTCAAAGGAATGCCAGACATTGGGTGCTGGATCCGGATTGCTGGCCGCCGAGAGTCGAATATTGCCACTCCAGAAGATCACGCTGGCCCGTTTGCCGCTCTGCACCATGTCAGCCATCCAGTCGAATGACACGCCACCGTTGTTGAATGCCGCGGAAAAATCGCCCGTGAACTGCGTGGGCGCCTCAAAGACGTAGCCGCCGGGGGTGACATCCGCGAACTCGAGATGTCCGGTGGGTACGCCGCCAACGGGAACCCATCCTGGCTGGAAGTAGGAAGTCACACCATTGACTGTATCCCGAACCTGCCAGCCGTCTTGGTCGACGTCGTAGGAACTGTAGGCCAGATCGACGGTGGCGGCAGATGC
>DOVP01000184.1:584-6749 GCA_003520025.1 Phycisphaerales bacterium | reverse complement strand
CACCACACTGCGGATCGAACCGGTTTCACGCGGACCCGCGTGGGTGACGCCCAAATGCAGCGGGTAATCGAATCGCTTGGAGATTTCACGGTAGGTGTCAATGGCGAGCCGGGCGTCCATTGACTTGGCGCTGATGCAGATGTCGTGGAAGTTGCGGGCGTGGAAGATCTCGAGGTACTCCTCGAGTTTGGCGATCATGATGGCCATCAGGTGGCCGTCTCGATGGTCGGCGAAGAACTTGCCCAGTTCCTCCATGCGCCGCTTCTTGTCCTTCCGTTCGATGATCGATCCTTCGTTGACCCCGATGCGAATGGGGAGGGAGCGTTCGGCGCAGGCGTCGATGACCCGATCGACTTGCTCACGGTCGTCGATGTTGCCTGGATTGAGACGAATCTTGTGGATGCCTGCCTCGACTGCTTCGAGCGCCCGCTGATAGTGGAAGTGCACATCGGCGACGATCGGCACTCGTGTCTGGTTCAGGATCTCGGAAAGCGCTTCGGTATCGGCCCGCTTGGGAACCGCGACGCGAACGATGTCCGCTCCGGCCCCGGCGAGCCGGTTGATCTCCGCCACGCAGCCATCGATGTCATGGGTGTACCCCGAAGTCATCGTCTGCACAGACACCGGTGCATCGCCGCCGATGCGGACAATGCCGGTGTGATCGTTGCCGAGTGTGAGTTGACGAGTTTCTCGACGTTCCATGCTGCTCAGTGTATGCCGTCAAAAGAGGGCAGGTACCACCCCGGGAATCATCGTGACGACTTGAGACGCGTTGCGGGCCCCGGAGCGGCACTCGACCCCCTTCCGCTATGTGTTTTCAAACAACTCCAATTCCACGTCTTCGCCCGGCAAGAGCAGGTCTGCGATGGGTGTGCCTTCGGGGATGGGGTCACCGTCGAGTCTCGTGATGACGGGTCGGGGGTTGGCTTTTTCGTGCGCATCGAGCGCCGCTTCGAGTTCTGCCTTCGCCTCTTCGTCAAGCGGCGCCCACTTGCCGCGGCCGCGGCACTTGGGGAAGCCGCTGCACCCGAGCCAAGGACCCCGCTTGCCGTTGCGGAGATTGAGCGGCTTTTCGCACTTTTCGCACTTCAGATCGGTCGTCAGCGGCGGAACCGCCGGAACTTTCAGCCCGCCCTTCTTGTCCACGTTGAGCACCATCTTCACATCCGGGTAATTGACCGATGCGAGAAACGGACCGAACCGACCTTGCCTGAGAATCATCGGAGAATCATCTTCGGGGCAGGCGACGTTGACCCGCTGTTCCATCTGCGGCTTGCCATCGCGGTCGACGCCGGTGGCGAAGGTGCAGTCTGGATAGGCCGAGCAGGAGAGGAACCGCCGTCCGCTTCGTGCGAGCCGATAGGCCGTCTGGGTGCCGCATTCGGGACACTTCCAGTCGGCCGGTGTCATTTCGGCACGGGCGTGGGTCATCGACTCGTAGGCTTCGGCGAGCGTTTCGGTGAAGGGGTCGTAGAAAGAGTGCAGCGTGGCGACCCAGTCGGCATCATCGGCGGCGATGCGGTCGAGATCCGATTCCATCGAGCGGGTGTATCCCACGTCCATCAGCCGCGGGAAGGCCTCGGCCAACTTGTCGGTGACGACCTCGCCAATGGCTGTTGGGTGAAAGGCCCGCTCGATCTTCTCCACGTACTTCTGCTGAATCTTTTCGATGATGCTGGCGTAGGTGGACGGTCGGCCGATGCCCTCCCGCTCAAGATGTTTGATGAGCGAGGACTCGGTGTAGCGTGACGGTGGGGCGGTGAACTTCTGGCGGGGTTCGATTGCGAAGGCGGAGAGTTCGTCACCTTCCTTCAGGTCGGGCAGCGTCTGGTCGGTCTCGGAACTCGGGACACCGGCGGCTCGGTACCACCCGTCGAACTGCAGGGCGCGGCCAGCGACCTTGAGTTCCGCGGCGGTGTCGCGGTCGGATCGGCGAAGTCTGAATTCTGTGCGATCCCATACAGCGGGCACCATCTGTCCCGAGACGAAGCGTCGCCAGATCAGCCCATAGAGTTTTCGCTGGTCTTCGTGCATCGACGTAGGCAGATCTTCCGGACGCCGGTTGGGATCGGTCGGACGAATGGCCTCGTGGGCTTCCTGCGCCTGGCGGTTGCTCGAGTGGTAGGCGATGGGTTTGGCTGGAAGGTAGTCGCCGCCCCATGTGTCATCGATGAAAGCCCGCGCGGCTTTGATCGCCTCGGGTGCTACGTGGGCCGAGTCCGTCCGCATGTAGGTGATCAGCCCGACTTGCCCCTCGTCTGGAAGTTCGACACCCTGATACAGACCTTGAGCGGAAGCCATCGTTCGCCGTGCGGTGAAGCCGAGCGTGTTGGCTGCGGCGGCCTGCAGACTGCTCGTGATGAATGGAGCGTGAGGACGAGACTTGGATTGCTTTTTTTGAATGGTCGTCACCTTCCAGCGAGCGGCGGGATCAATATCGCCCTCGATGCGAAGCGTACGAACCGCGGGCCCCTTGCCGTTTTCGTCTGCGGTCTCAATCAATTGTGGTTCGAGCAGGCCGATGGCCTCGCCCAGTTCCAGCAGACCGTCGCGGTGGGTGGACTCGGCTTTGCAGTCGGGGGACCACGTCTCTTGCGGAAGTTTCATCTCGGCTGAGCCGCCGTCCAGTTTCGAGAGCATGGCGGTGAATCCACTGTGCGCAGCGAGCCACTGCACCTCGACCTTCTTGGTGGGCGGTTTCTCATCCGCGTGCAGGCTTTCCCACTCAGCGGCGAGTTTCTCAATGGCGTCATGCTCAGGCGTGAGCCTGATTTCAGTTTGCCAGTACTCGTCCGGAATGAAGGCCCGGATCTCCCGCTCTCGCTCAACGATCAGTCGAACTGCTGGAGACTGCACGCGTCCGGCGCTCAGTCCACCAGCGACCCGCTGCCACAGCAGCGGAGATACTTGATAGCCGACGATGCGATCAATGATTCGACGGGCCTGCTGGGCATTGACGCGATGCATGTTGATCGCCGCCGGGTTGGCGAAGGCTGCTTGGATCTCGGACTTCGTAATCGCGTTGAACGTCACACGTTTGGCGAGTGATGGATCGACCTTCAGGCATTCGGCCAGATGCCACGCAATCGCTTCGCCTTCTCGATCAAGGTCGGTCGCGAACCAGATCTCGTTGGCATCCTTGGCGAGTTTGCGGAGTTTCGTGACGACCTTTTTGGAGTCGGCCGACACTTCGTAGGTCGGTGCGAAATCGTGCTCGACGTCCACCCCGGGTACGGGATCCTTGACGCCTTTGGGGTTCCGCTTCGGCAGGTCGCGAATATGACCGACCGAGGCCTCCACCGCCCATCCATCGCCGAGATAGCGTTGGATGGTCTTGGCCTTGGCCGGACTTTCCACAATGACGAGATTGGTAGCCATGGGTGATGGTTCGCAGGGGCGGCACAATTGCCTGAGGGGAGGCGTTATGCACGTCGGCAGGTCCGTTGTCAAGCCTTGAGTGATCTCGGCACATTCATGCTTGGTCGCAGCAGAGCGTCTATACCCCCTAGATGAGCAGTCGCTCAGTGTGACGTAACCGCATGTATGGCAGCAAGATACGAGTCTTCTTCGGCAGGGTGAATCCAAGTCAGATTGGGCAATACACGAAATCTTCGCAGCCACGTCCGTTGCTGCTTGCCCAATCGTCGTGAGCGGATCTTGATCTGCTCAATTGCCTCATCGAGCGTGCAGCGACCTTCCAAGTGATCGATCAGCTGGGCGTACCCGACGCCGGCGGCCGCCTGCTCGCCCAGCATGGAGGACTCGTGGAGTTGCTGCACTTCCGCAAGCAAACCAGCATCCATCATGGCCCCAACTCGGGCGTTGATCCTGCCATTGATGGCTTCGACCGGCCAATCCAACCCCAGAATGTGGGCGTCGCGGCGGCAGGCCTCGGTCCATTGGACCTGCGCATCAGATAACGCTCGCCCCGTGCTTCGTGCGTACTCAACGGCCCGAATGGTCCGCCGGAGGTCGTTTGGATGGATTCTCGCAGCTGCCGAGGGGTCGCGATCTTGAAGTTCTGCTCGCAGCACTGCGGGATCCATCGCCGCCAGTTCGCCCCGCAATGCCTGATCCGGCGGCGGGGCATCGAGCAGACCGAAGAGCAGGGCTTGTACATACAGGTTGGTCCCACCGACGATGATGGGCCAGTGTTGTCGACTGCGGACATCGGCGATGGCCCTTTCCGCGGCGGCAAGCCAGTCATCGAGGGTAAAGGGCGTATCTGGGCGAACAATGCTCAGCAGATGATGCGGCACACCGCCTCGTTCTTCCAAGGTTGGCGTTGCAGTACCGATGTCCATGCCCTCGTAGACCTGCATGGAATCTGCCGAGATGCACTCACCACCGCCAGGGAGGTTCTGCCCGAGGCGAACCGACAGCGCCGTCTTGCCGCCCGCTGTCGGGCCGACCAGTACGATCAGCGGGTGCGTGTTCGAAGTGGAAGTCATGATGCGTGTACCGTACGGATCCCTGCCGTGAATCGTAGGGAAGTGACCGTATCAGTTCGGAGACGAATTCATGTCCATACGCCGCATGAAGGACCTCGATTGCCGCGATAAGCGAGTTCTGATCCGGGTGGACTTCAATGTGCCGATCGATGAGTCGGGGCGCATCATCGATGACCACCGCATCGCCGCGGCGATTCCGACCATTCGCCATGTTCTCGCCACCGGCGGCATCGCCATTCTCATGAGTCACCTCGGCCGCCCTGCGGGGAAGGGATTCGAGAAGGCCTTCTCGCTCGCGCCGGTTGCGGAGCGATTGCAACTGCTGCTCGGGAAGGAACACCCCGTACATTTCGTCAGTGGCGGCTGCGTGGGTGATGCTGCGAAGAAGGCAGTTGATGCGGCATCTCCTGGTGAGGTGGTGCTGCTTGACAACCTGCGTTTCGAAGCCGGCGAGAAGGGCAACGACACGGCTCTCGGAGCCGCGATCGCGTCGCTTGCCGACGCGTACGTCAATGATGCCTTTGGTACGGCGCACCGTGCCCATGCCTCGATGGTGGCGGTTCCTGCTGCCATGCCTGGTGCGCCACGAGTGGCGGGCTTGCTGCTCGAAAAGGAGTTGCGATATCTCTCGGAAACACTTTCCAGTCCAGACCATCCGTTTTCTGTGATCCTCGGTGGCGCGAAGGTTTCCGACAAACTGGCAGCGATTCGCAACCTACTGCCGCGGGCAGACGTCATTTTCGTCGGCGGCGCGATGGCGTACACCTTTTTGCACGCCGCGGGCGAGACCATCGGCGAGAGCCTGCTGGAGGAGGACATGGTGGAAACAGCGCGAGCGTTGATCGAGGAGGCGGCGAGCTCAGGCACCGAACTCATGCTGCCGATCGATCATCGGTGCGCCCAAGAGATCGCTCCGGATGTGCCCATACGTGTGTGTGAGTTGGGTATCCCTCCGGGTTGGATGGGCTTGGACATCGGCCCCGAGACGCTGGAGGCATGGCAGACACGGATACTGGACATGAAGACCATTATCTGGAACGGGCCGGTTGGCGTATTCGAGCAGCCCCCCTTTGATCAGGGCACCACCGGGCTCGCCGAGTCGCTGGCCCAAGTGACTCGCAAGCATCATGCTGTGACGATCATTGGCGGCGGCGAGACGGCGGCGGCGGTCAAGGCCGCCGGTGTGGCCGATCGCCTCTCGCACATCTCCACAGGCGGTGGAGCAAGCCTCCGGATGCTCGAGGGGGCGGATCTACCGGGACTTGCTTCCTTGGAAACCGGTTGAGCGCTATACTCGTACAAGACGCTGTGACAGGAAGTGGGGGCCGCCCCCGCGCAAAGGAGCATGAACCATGACCTGTATGAGTATTCAAACACGCACGATCCAAGGAATGCTCGCAGCAATGTTTGTATTCGTCGCCACTGGAATTGCAGAGGCGGCACCGAAGTTGCAAGTCGGTGATGCAGCGCCAGCGTTTGGTGATGTGACATGGGTGCTGCCTACCGAGGGTGTGGACGTCGATATGACCGATGGCAAGGTACATGTCGTCGAATTTTGGGCCACGTGGTGCGGTCCATGCAAGTACTCGATTCCTCATCTCAGCCGACTGCAGCAAGACTGGGGTGCCGAACGGCTCCAGATCATCGGTGTCAGCGATGAAGAGGAGGACAAGGTCAAGTCTTGGGTCAATCGCAATATGCCCCAGCTCAAGTA
>DOVP01000184.1:0-255 GCA_003520025.1 Phycisphaerales bacterium | reverse complement strand
TCGATTGCCATCTCAAGCACCCGTGGCCCCCAGAGGACTTGGTACAAGGCCGCCAAACTGGAATACCTTCCGTCGGCCTTCATCGTCGGCCCGCGAGGGCGCATTCAGTTCATTGGCAATCCCAATGACGAGTCCTTCAACATAATGTTGACCAAAGTGATGAAGGGTCGCTTCGATGCGGCCAAGCAGCGGCAGGCAGAACCACTCTTTGAAGATTTGCGACGAAACAGAGAACGCAAGAACTGGCGGCAATAT
>DOVP01000200.1 GCA_003520025.1 Phycisphaerales bacterium | reverse complement strand
CATCGGCCTGATCAACAACCTCGAAGAAGATCACTTGGATATCTATGGCAGCCTCGATGCCATCATCGATGCCTTTGGGGAGTTTGCGAAGTTGCTCCCTCCCGCTGAAGACGGCGGCAGTCTTCTGATCGCTCACGACGGCGCTCGGCGACAAGGTATCACGCCACCGCTCAGTTGCCGCGTCAGCACATTCGGATTCCACCCAGAGGCCGATTATCAGGTGGCGTGGGACGCGGCAGTTCGCCGAGCAGGTATTCTTCGAGACGGCATGTGGGTCACGCAGTGGACCAACGCCATGCCTGGCGCTCACAACGCCCTCAACTCGGCTGCGGCAGTCATCCTGTCGCATCAACTCGGAGTCGAATGGGAAGAAGCCGCCGACGCCGCCTCGCGATTCCGAGGGTTGGATCGCCGAATGGAGCGGCTTGGAACCCGCGCTGCTGGCGAGGGCATGGTCACCGTCTACAGCGACTACGGCCACCACCCCACCGAGATCGAGAAGACCCTGCATGCGCTCCGGGCGGCCGAAGACCCTGAGCGGCTCGTCTGTGTCTTTCAGCCACATCAACACAGCCGCACACGGTTCCTGCTCGACCAGTTCGCCGAGTCGTTCTCGGCCGCCGATGAGGTCATTGTCCCGGAGATTTATTTCGTTCGCGATTCGGAAGCCGAGAAGAAGAAGGTGAACGCCACGGATCTCGTCGATCGGCTCCAGATGCGAGGCGTCAGTGCACGCCACATGGCCGACTTTTCCGACATTGTCGCGACGCTGCGAGCCGACCTGCGGGCCGGTGACCTGCTGGTCGTCATGGGCGCGGGGCCGGTCTGGACGATTGGCCGGGACTTCATGGGCACCAACGTATGAATCCGTCCCGTTCCTCGTTGCTGGGCGATCTCGACATCGATGTCACACTCGATGCGCCGATCGGTGCCATGACCTGGTACGGCATCGGCGGACGGGCCGATATGCTCGCCTCCCCTCGCACAACCGAGTCCCTGATTGAACTCGTGAAACGGTGCAGGGCCAACGATACTCCCGTGCGGGTACTTGGCGGCGGCGCCAACCTGCTCGTGGACGACGGTGGAGTCGAAGGTGTCGTCATCAAACTTGACCACGAGCACTTCCGCCGCGTGCGGTACACCGCCACAGGAGACATCACTGCGGCAGCGACAGGAGCTGGCGCCGATCTTTTTCGACTCGTGCAGGACACCCGCAGACGCGGGCTGCATGGCTTCGAGATGATGGCCGGTATTCCCGGAACGGCCGGCGGCGCTGTGCGAATGAATGCAGGCGGCGCGTGGGGACAGATGAGCGACTGCCTGCGAACTGTCACCCTGCTCTCGCTCAACGGCGTTGCGCAGACCCTGAATGCGGCGGACCTCGGCTTTCGATACCGCGGCAGCGACCTCTCATCTGGCATCATCACCGAGTGCACACTTGAACTGCGGGAGGAGGATCCAATCCGTGTGCGGGATCGGGTCATGGAAATCTTTCAGCACAAACGGTCTACACAGCCCATGGCAGATCACAGCGCCGGATGCGCCTTCCGCAACCCTGCCGACCCCGAGACCGGCCGCCACCTCTCTGCAGGAGCGATCATTGACGAGGCCGGTCTGAAAGGCACACGAATCGGCGGCGCGGTTGTCAGCGAGCAGCACGCCAACTTCATCGTGACCGAGCCGGGCGCCAGTGCCACGGATGTGCGGAGATTGATCGACGAGATCCGGACAACGGTGCTTGAGCGAATGAACGTGAACCTTGAACCCGAAGTCGTGATCTGGAAACGGAGCGATGTCGCGTGAGCGGAGCCTCCGTAGCGGTATTGATGGGCGGACCCGATGCCGAGCGGGAGGTCAGCATCCAATCCGGGCTCGCTGTTGCCGCCGCGCTGCGAGACGCGGGTTGGCTGGTACACGAGCACGTCATCGGAAAATTGGACGAGGCTGCACTTCGCTCGCTCACAGGCGATCTCGTCTTTCCCGCCCTGCACGGACCGTGGGGTGAGGGTGGACCGCTGCAAACGCTGCTTGAGTCGGATGGCCGGCCTTTCGTCGGATCCCCCGCTGCCGTCGCGGCGCTATGCATGGACAAGGCGGAGACGAAGGCGCTCGCTGAGTCGCTTGGCATTGCCACACCGGCTTGGTCAGTGGTGCGTGAGCGACGAGGATGTCCACTGCCGCCGCCCGTGGCGATCAAGCCGAACGACGATGGCTCCAGTATTGATCTGCATCTCTGTGATTCACAGTCCAGTGCCGACGAGGCCGTCAACGCCATGGTCAGCGATCGCGGATCGGCGCTCGTAGAACGATGGGTCTCCGGCAGAGAACTCACCGTCGGCGTGGTATGCGGCGAGCCGCTTCCCCTCATTGAGATCGTGCCGAGCAGCGGCGTGTACGACTATGCCGCCAAGTACGACCGCGACGACACCCGATACATCGTCGATCCTCCGCTTGAGGATCGTCATCGTGAGCGGATGATCGAATCGACCCGCGTCCTGTGCGCTCAGGCAGGTATCAGACATGTGGCTCGAGTGGATTACCTACTCGACAAGGACGGCCCTTGGCTGCTGGAAATCAACACCATGCCCGGTTTTACGAGTCACTCACTCCTGCCGATGGCCGCTGACGCGCAGCGGTGGGACATGCCTACGCTCTGTGATCGGCTGGTGCGGGCGGCGATCTGGTCGGATACCGCCCCAAGCGTGTTCACGCCAAAGAGTTGATGTGCGGCGCTGCCCGGAGAAGTACCTCACCTCTTCAGAGGCGAACTGCGGCTCGCTCCCCCTCCTGACCGATAGACCCTCGGAAGGAACCGCTGCGCCATGCCCCGCCCACGCCCACGATCACGCAAGAAGCCACCTTCGCGGTGGCAGCCCCTCCTCGGATGGCTCTCTACGACCCCCCGCCTGCTCCGCGGCGATGCTGGCGGATGGTGTGTGCTGCTCGCGTTTGCCATCGGACTTGCTGTTGCGGCACCATCATTGGAGCGAGCGGTTTCGGCCACGGCACCGCGTCCGAGCGAGGTGCGCTTCGTCGATACGCCAGACTGGATTGGCGACTCGCTGATTGAGCATCTCGGACGCATCGCCACCAGCCACATCACCGAGAGCATCCCCGAGCAGGCCCAACTGGTCGCCATTCACAACGCCTTGGACAACTCCGGCTGGTTCGACAATGTCCGGCAGGTCCGCCGGACCGCAAGCGGCGACATCGAGGTCGCCGCCGTCTTCCTGAATCCCGTCGCTGTTGTCACCGATGAACACGGCGATGTCCTTGTGGACGGCATTGGCCAGCCGCTGCCCGATGGCACCCGAATGTCCAACGAGGACCACCATCTGCGAATCACCAATCCCGGACAGAACCGACCGACACGCCCCCGCCGTATCTGGCAGGGCGATGACGTCGCCGCCGCGCTGCGGCTGCTGGCCGTCCTCGATGGCCGCAACTGGACGAATCAAGTAGCCGCGATCGATTTGGCGGACTTCAATCGCAGCGGAAGTTTGGTACTCATGACCACGCACAGCCGAATCATCTGGGGTTCGCCACCGGGGGAGGAGACCCCGCTTGAAACGTTGACCGACCGCAAGTTGCTTCGGCTCAATGAGGGATTTCAAACCACGGGGCGTATCGATCAGCACCATCGAGGCATCTTAGATCTAAGAGACGCCTCCCATTTCGTCAGCCGCTAACTTGCACAACGGCCCGCCACCGACCACCATATTCATATGCACTGGATCTGGCCCACATTCCTGCTGGTCGCCCACATCGGGCTGATTGTCTGGCTGGTGACGGTCATTCTGCTTCGTCGCTGCGGTACCAGCGACGCGCGGCTCGCTTGGATCGTGTTCATCGTATTGGCACCCTTCGCCGGCGCCATCGCCTATGTATTTCTCGGAGGGGCTCGCATCGCAGGAAAGCGGCGGAGGCGGCACGCCAACATTCATACCAACTACTCCACGAATCGCGACGAGAGTACCCAGTACCTGCAGGATTCTCAGACGGATATTCCCGCGCCTTATGACCGAATCTTCTCGCTCGCAGGCGCCGTCAGCGAAACCGATGTGCTCGGTGGAAACGCCCTTGAACTCATCGGTGGCCCCGAGGAATTCGCAGACCGACTCGAACAGGCGATCGACAATGCTCGCCAGAGCGTACACATCCTCACTTACATCTACCTTGATGATCAGGTCGGTCAACGAATCGGAGAAGCGATGATGCGAGCCGCCGAGCGGGGCGTGGTCGTCCGCCTGCAAGTGGACTCGGTGGGCTCCCGCAACTTCCTCGGATCCGAACTGCGTCGCCACATTGAAGCCAGTGGCGTCCAGGTCGCCGAAATGCTGCCTGCCAAAGTACTCCGAGCGGCGCTTTCCCGCATGGATATCCGCAACCACCGCAAGATCATGATCTTCGACAACGAGATCGGATGGGTTGGCAGTCGAAACATCGCATCGCCAGCCTTCGCGCCCAAAGCCAAGTACGCACCGTGGGTCGACTGCATGGCGACTGTCCGCGGTCCGGTGGTACAGGATCTTCAGTGCCTCTTCTTCGAAGATTGGGAGGTCAACACAGGTGAATCGCATGATGATTTGCTGAAATCCACCCCGACAAGCATCGATGGCACTGCATGCTGCCAGATCGTCGGAACCGGACCCAACTTCAACAACGAAGCGCTCACGCAAGTGCTCCAAGCCTGCTTTCACGCGGCGAAGGACGAATTGGTACTGACCACCCCCTACTACGTGCCGGACGCAGCCACCGAGGCGGCCCTCCGCGCCGCAGCCCTGCGGGGTGTCCATACGACCCTCATTGTCCCCGCCCGCAACGACTCTTGCCTCGTAGGGATGGCCAGCCGCAGCCACTACGCCAGCCTTATCCGGGCGGGCGTAGACATTTGGGAATACGGCGCGGGCCTGCTGCACGCCAAGACGATGACCGTCGATCACGACCTCTTCATGGTTGGCTCGGCCAACCTCGACCGCCGATCGCTGGAACTGAATTTCGAGATCAGCATGTTCGGGTGGTGCCCCGAATTCGCCAGCCGGCTGCACTTCCTCCAGATGTCCTATCTCAACGACTGCCAGCCGGTCGATTCGGCCCGGTGGCTGAACCAGCCGGCTCCGTCGCGGCTGCTCTACAACATGGCGGGGCTGCTCAGCCCGCTTCTGTAGGGGCCCTCCATGGGTCATTCTTGAGCGTTGCAAGGCCTTGTGAGGGACCCCAGATGCTGGTTTTGCCGGTTCAGAGGGATCCGATGGGCGACAAAGGGCGAAAGGACGCTTGGAACCAGCGGCAGTTGAGGGTATCTTGATGCCTTCAGGCTGCGTCTTCACAAGGACTTAGGCCGCTGGCAGAGAAGAGATCGAGATCAGAATGCCATCCATCACGCGATATTCCGGCCTGCTCATTGCAGCAGGTGTTCTTGCCCCACTTCCAGGAGTGGCCGCAGGATCGAGTGCCAATATCACGATCGGCGGCGTGAGCCACGAGTTGGTGGCTGGTGATCTGCCGAGCATGTTCGGTGAGCCGGGGTCCTTCATCACCACCGAGGACCTCACCGCCCTCAACGACTCGCTCGTCGCGGCTGGCATCGAAACAGTCAGCCACATATCCCTCTTGCTCGCAGAAACCGAACGGGGACCCTCGCTCATTGCGCTCTTCGATGG
>DOVP01000246.1 GCA_003520025.1 Phycisphaerales bacterium | reverse complement strand
GCTGAACCTGTGGGCCATCGCAACAGAGCGTCATGTGTTTCCGTCGAGGTTGGAGATGTCTCGCAAAATGAAGTCCACCAGCGTGTCGGGACCGCAGCGTGGCGTGGTCTTCGCCGCTGATCCCAATGACTGCGTTGAGCGGGCCGCCGCTGATGCCTTTGCTGCATGGTGCAAGCGGACAGGTCGTCACGCCGTGGTTGACGATGCGACGCTGCCAGAGAACGGCGACGATGAACTGCTCGTGATCCAGACTGCCGCGCACCAACCGGACTGGCGACTCGTGGAGCACACACTGAACGAAGGCCGCGTCGTGCTGATCACCGGCCAAACGGACATGGTCGAGCGGATCAAGGCGGATGCGTCCAAGGCGGGGCTCACCCTGAAGCCCGCTCGATCCGCCCCATGGGTGACCGCCACCAACCTGCCAGGCTGCCGCGACCTCTCCGCCCCCGTATGGCGCCCCGGCAGCCGCCAAAGGGGCCTGGGCTCCGCTGGCCTTGACCTCATTGCTGCGGATCATGCTGGAGGGGGGACACTGATCCTCTCACCATCGGATCTCTGCCACGCCCTGCTCGATCGACCCTGTTGGGGCATCCATGGCTACGACGCTGACACGGCGCGGCATCTGCTCTGGAACCTCGCAAACTGGTCCAGCACGTACCCTGCGGGGAAGGAACCTTCCCATGCCACGATGGACATGGTGGACGATCGCGATCGGGGCGGCAACGGGGCTGCTGATCGGCCTCTGGCTGTCGCCGCGGCTCACGGCTGGGGCGTGGATTGATGACATCACCTCCGCAGCCCCCGCCGAACGAGCCGCCGCGTGGCAGTGGCTCACCGCTCCACCACCCGGCGGCCGAACACCTCGATTGAACGACTGGCAGGACGACATCGAGGTGCACCTGCTCTCGCACGGCCATGATGACGCGTTGCTCGACGCCATGGCAATGCTGGAAGCACATGGGCGATTTGGATGGCGGCATACCCCCCCCGAACTGATGCATGTCACCATCGAGGCCTTGAACCGCGCCGGCGGCGACCACGCCGAAACGGCTCGGTATCTGATCGCGTCGCAGCCGGTGTTGCCAAGTGCGTCGAAAGCAGGGACCATGCCATAGATGACCACCCCACCGGAAACTTGCGACCCCCCATACACGCCTGAGGACACCACACATCTGGCGATCCGTGTCCACATGATGCCCAAGGACACCAACGTGGCGGGAACCGTGTTCGGTGGCGTCATTCTCTCGCTGGTCGATCAAGCCGGGTTCTATCAAGTTCGTCGGCATGGTCTGCACCGCTGGGTCACGGTGTCGATGGATGCGGTGGAGTTTCGACGGCCGGTCTGGCCCGGTGATGTGGTCAGCCTGTACACATCGACCGAGCGCACCGGGCGCACGAGCGTAACCGTGCGGGTGAAGGTCCTCGCAGAGCGATTTCAGACGGGCGACACCGTCGAGGTCACCGCCGCTCGGTTGACAATGGTCAGCGTTGATACCGAGGGCAAACCGATACCGTTCGCTGATCCGCCTTCGCTTGCGCCAATACGGTCCGATCGTGACTAATCCGCTTCGCCTGTGCTGCCTGGCAAGTGGTGGCGGTCGAACTGTGATGAACCTTCAAGACCACATCGAGGCGGGCGAACTTCCCGCGATCATCGAGTCGGTCATTCTCTCCCGCAGTGGACTGCCCGCTGGCGAACGATGCGCCGCACGGGGGCTTCGGGTCTGCGAGCCCGCGGGCACGGACTCAGTCGATGACTGGGTACTCGCGATTCTGCAGGAAGGCAGACCCGATCTTATCTGCCTCTGCGGCTACCTTCGCCTGCTGCCGATTCTGCCATGGATGATACACCGCGTCGTCAACATCCACCCCGCGTTGCTTCCAAACTTCGGAGGCAAAGGTATGCATGGCCGCGCCGTCCACGAAGCAGTTCTGGCGTCGGGACGACGAGAGAGTGGCTGCACCGTACATCTGGTGGATGCCCGGTACGACCACGGAGCAACCATCCTGCAGCGAACCTGCGAGGTACTGCCAACCGACGATGCCGACACCCTCGCGGCCCGCGTCTTTGAAGAGGAATGCGCCGCCTACCCCGCGGCCATCCGGCTGATCGCCGAAGGCCGCGTCCGCATTGGAGACGGTCCAGTCGAGATTGCGCAATCCGGACATCGCTGGCCCGATGCGCTCGGCCACTCACCCGCATAGCGGCACCCCGCCTAGGCAGGGCATCCTGCTGCTGGCCTGCCCCGCCGCCGCCAACCGGGACGGCGGTACAATGAAACCGCATACCCGCTCCGATGTCGAAAAAGCACCCATCCCGAGGCAACTTCCGCCGGTTTTTCCTGCGAGGGCTCGCGGTCGTGCTGCCGGCGACACTGACGCTCTGGATACTTGTGCAGGCCTATCTGTGGGTCAACGATTCGATCGCGGAGCCGATCAACAGTGGAATCCGATACACGCTGGTACAGACCTTCGCAGCTTGGCCCACGCTGCCCGAGTCCTTGGGTATCACGCCGAGCGTCGAGGACATCGAAACGGCCCGCGTGGCCCTCGATCTCTCCGCTGGAGACGTCTCACACGATGCCGACATCGTGTTCGAGTATCAGGCCGGTATCGTCAAGTCATGGTGGGCCGACTACTGGCCTGTCCGGCTGATCGGCCTGCTCGTAGCGATCTTCGCGGTCTACTTGGCCGGTCGCCTCGTCGGCGGCTGGGTTGGCCGCGCAAGCTACCGGCAATTGGAGCGGGTGATCACCTCGCTCCCAGTCATCAAGAAGATCTACAGTTGGATCAAACAGATCGTGGACTTTCTGTTCTCCCATCAGGAAAAGGCCATACAGTTTCGGCGGGTAGTCGCGGTGGAGTACCCAAAGAAGGGCATCTGGTCGGTCGGATTCCAAACGGGCACCTCGCTGCGAGCACTCGATGATGTGCTCGGGGACGAGGCCATTACCATCTTCATTCCGAGCAGCCCAACGCCCTTCACCGGCTACACGATCTCTGTTCCGAGATCATCAACAGTTGAACTTCCCTTGACTGTTGAAGAAGCCATTGGCTTTACGATCAGTGGCGGCGTTCTGCGACCGCCCTCACAAAACACACCACGTACATTGTCGGACGGCGGCGCTTCGGATGCGAGCGACAGCACGGACGAAAAGACATAAGGACTCCCCACAACGATGCAGATCTCCATCACAACGCGACACGGCGAGGCGACTCCGGCCATCGAGGAGTACATCCAGAAGAAGGCAGAAAAACTTCCTCGCTACTTCGATCGAGTGTCCGCCATTGAAATCATCGTGGATCATCAGAAGTCCGAGCATCTGATCGAGTGCATCGTCTCGATCGATCATGGCGAGCCGCAAATCTCCCACTCATCCTCGGACGACATGTATGCTGCCATCGACCAGTGCACTGATCGGGCAATCCGACAGTTAAGCGACCTCAAGAATAAACTCCTCGACCTCAGAGATCACCGCCACCACTCGGGAGATGAATGATGAAGTTGACCGAAATTGTTGTCCAGAAAGCGATCTCGCCGACCTTGGGCGTCCGCACCCGCGACGAGGTGATCGGTGCCTTGATGGATCTGCTCGTCGAAGCCGGCGAGGTGAGCACGGACGATCGCGATGACTTCGTCAAGGCAGTCATCAAGCGTGACAACCGGGGATCAACCGGCTTCGGCAACGGTGTGGCCGTGCCGCATCTGAAACAGGCCTCGGTCAAGAAGGTCATTGTCGCGATCGCCAACGTGAGCGATGGCATCGACTTCAACGCCCTTGACGGCAACCCTGTGCACTCCATCTTCCTTCTGCTGAGCCCAGAAGACCAGCCTGAACTTCACCTCGAAGCGATGGAAGCGGTGTTCGGAAGTCTGAGCCAAGAGACCTTCCGCCGCTTTCTGCGACAAGCCACAACCGTCAAGGAAATCGTCACCCTGCTGAAGGATGCCGACTCGCGGCAACTCTCCACCTGAACCACCGTGTCCCATGAATCCGACCGCACGAAAAAAGGTGAAGGTCACGAACCGACTCGGTCTGCACGCCAGACCCGCCATGCTGTTCGCTGAAACAGCGCAGCGATTCGGTGGTGAGGTAACTGTGCAGCGGGCGGATCAGGATTCCGGCGTCGATGCCAAATCGATCATGCAGATCATGATGCTCGCGGCCACGGCTGGCACGGAACTGATCATTGTGGCCACTGGCGATGACGCAGATGCGGCCGTCAAGGAACTTGCGGCACTCGTGGCAGCGGGCTTCGACGAAGACTGACCTACTCGGTGCCGGATTGCCGGTGCATGAGTCGTTCGACACCATCGCGGGGCGACAAATCCTTGAAGAGCACCGCATGCACGGCTTCGGCGATCGGCATCTCGACACCGAACTGTTCGGCGAGCGCCATCACGCTGCGAGAGGTCGCCACGCCTTCGACCACCGAATCGATCCGTGCTTCGTAGGCAGTCAGCGATTCGCCCCGACCGATCGCCTCGCCGCAACTGCGGTTCCGACCGTGCGGGCTGAAACAGGTCGTCGCAAGATCGCCCACGCCCGCGATACCTTGAAATGTGTCGGCATCTGCGCCCATGGCCAGACCAAGTCGCGTGATTTCGGCGAGTCCCCTCGCCAGCACCGCCGACTTGGCATTGTCTCCAAGTTCCAAACCGTCGCACATC
>DOVP01000263.1 GCA_003520025.1 Phycisphaerales bacterium | reverse complement strand
AACGATACATCTGCGGGTGGATCTAAATTGCATCTGGATATGCCCGGACCGAGTGGTTCGAGTTCCAGCTCGAGTTCCAGCTCGAGTTCCAGTTCTAGTTCGAGTTCAAGTTCATCGTCCAGCAGCAGTTCCGATCCTCTTTGGGACGAAATCGCAGCCGAGTTTGCTCATGTCCGGTGGGGCTTCGTCGACAATCGTCTGGAGTACCACTTCCTCGGCAACAACGCGGCCAGCACTCTCTACGCGGACCTGCATCAGTCGGGCGGCACGGGTGACATCAACGTGCACTACCTCGGCGACGCTTCGTGCAGCAGCCTCACGCTTCCAGCGGAACTCACCGAGGACGCGGTCAGCGTTTCGTCCGGCCACCACGACTTCTTGGCAGGCACTTCGGGCGATGGGCCGTGGTCGCTGACCATCAGTTGGGGCCCCGAGCCCTGCGAGGCGGACATCACGGGTGATGGCATCGTCGACTTCAACGATCTCATGAGTCTGCTTTCTTCGTGGGGTGGATGTCCCTGAGCGGACGTCTCGGCAACAGCATCTGTGTATGAAACACACGCCCCCCTTCCATATATATGGAAGGGGGGCGTGTCGGCAGACATCGATTCAGTGGTGTCACACGAAGTGGTTGTGGGCTCTTGCCTTCATTGGCGTTGCGCGTCGTCTGATGCGAGAGCGGTGGCGACATAGAGGTTGATGCCGTTCTCCTGAATGCGAGGAATGGCCTCGTAGTATGCGGACCGAATCGAGCCGATCTCGATGTCATGGAATCCCGCGGACTCAATCGAATCAGCCATCCAGTTGCGGTCATGGCACACCATCTCGATGCGGTTGCCGTCCAGTCCACACCAGTCCTCAACGACATAACTGTCAACCTTCTGAGAGTCCATCATTTGCAGGACGATCACGCCACCCGGGCGGAGGAGGCGGTGGTAGCGTTTCAATGCTGCCGCGACCTCCTGTGAGCTCAAGTGACAGAAACATGCGATGCCCAGGAGTCCGTCGAAGCTTGCGTCTTCGAACGTCGGCGCCCGCATGTCCATGCATCTGAAATCGACCTGTGGATGCGTCTTCTTGGCGTAGTCAATGAAGCCACTTGAAAGATCGATCGCGGTGACTTTCATTCCTTGCTTGGACAGCGCGACAGCGTCCAAACCCGGTCCGCAGCCGACTTCTAGAATTTGATTTCCGGGGGTGAGCTCGCAGAGGATGTTGCGAATGCGTGATCGAAACGCCGGATCCTCTTCGCCATCGGCGGCATAGGAGTCAACGACCGGGTCATATGCCTTGTGTGGTGGTTGCATGGTTGCCATGAAACATAGCAGGCTGCAGTGCGTGTTCGTCAAATTGTGTTTGTGGAATTCCTCTTTCTCTCATCGTCACGATGGCGGACATCGTCTGTGGATCGCAGCAAACATCCCTGCCGACCCCGGTCAATTTCCAGCAGTGGCTTCTGGCGGCGTGAGGGGCATGTGAGAACTCAAGAAAGAGGGGTTGGAACTGGTCGAGCCCGTCGTAGAATGGAGTATGAGCGGCAAGACTCGCGGTTTGGCGAGCGGTCGTCGTGACGCGCATGCGAAGCGTGGTGGCCACAACGGTCGCGATATTCAAAGATCATGTTTGTGCAGGTTCGCGTTGTTCGGTAGGCTGATCCGATGCGATCACGCCGCGAAATTGTTGGATCTGGGCTCGGGATCTTTGCGGCGCTTGCATTTCGGGGGGGCGGGGCGTTCGGGAACACGCCGGGGGCAGCCAAGGGCATTGCCGCAGGTGGGGGCCGTGGGGTTGATTCGGGGTGTCCTCCGAGCGGGGGCCTTCCGATCGAGACGACATCACCGCAGGCGGTGTTGCCGAGTTCGGCGCCAACGACGATGGTGCGGGGGCTTCCATTCATGCCGTGGTACACGGGGGACAACTTTCCGGGGCTGGACCATCCGGCGGTTCCACCGGACTGCTTTGAAGAGGGCATTCCAACGCCGACCGAGGACGTCGATGTCGTCGTCGTGGGCGGCGGTATCTCCGGGTTGGCATCGGCGTATCTTCTTCGTGATCACAACCCCGTTCTCATCGAAATGGCGGATCGCTGTGGCGGCGCGGCGCGGGGAGAGATGTGGAATGGCATTCCATATTCGCTTGGCAATGCATACGTAATTACCCCGGATGAAGGCACGTTTCTCGATCAGATCTACTCTGAACTGGGCATGGACGAGGCGGTGCGGGTCGATGCAGGCGACGCGCCGATAGAACTCAATGGCATCATTCTCGATGGGTTCTTCGACGGGGAAGGCATTGACCCGGAACTACTGCCGGCGCTTGAGAAGTACCGTGAAGTCGTCACGTACATGGCCAACGAGCTCTATCCCGAGATTCCTCTTCCTGGGGGCGATGACCAGTGGATTCGCGATCTCGATCAATTGACATTGAAGCAGGACATCGAGCAGCGGATGGATATGGAGGTGCCGGATCTGCTCGCTGGCGCGATTCAGGCGTACTGCTATTCCTCCTTTGCGGCCGGGTGGGATGAAATCAGCGCAGCCTCCGGATGGAACTTTCTTGCCGCAGAAGAATTCGGCCGATGGGTCACGCCCGGCGGCAACTCGTTCATGGCCCAGCGTATGTGGGAAACCCTCGCAGCACTCGATGCGGATGTCGATGAGCCATGCCGTCCGTATCACGTTCGCGGCGGCTGCCGCGTCGTAGACGTGCGGCCACTTCCCTTTGGGCGTGAGCAGGTGACGTATCACGATTCCTACGGCAACTGTCATGCCATCCGCGCCAAGCATGTGGTGATGGCATGTCCGAAGTTTCTCTGCAAGCACATTTTGCATCACCTCTCCGATCGCGACTTCGAGAAGTACGAGGCAATCTCGCGGCTGGAATACCGCGCGTACCTCGTAGCGAATGTTCTGCTCGATCAGCCCGTCAAACGCGATTTCTACGACATCTTTCTGCTCGGCGATGGTCGATTCCCGATGAGCGAAGTCGAGGCTCAGCAGCGAAGCGCCGTGTGCGATGTGTTGGCGGGCAATTACACGCGAGCGTCCGCGCCCGAAAGTGGCAGCGATGTACTGACACTCTACTGGCCGTTGCCGTTTGACTTCGGTCGGTGGACACTGCTTATCGGTACGGGGTGGCAGGGGTATGCAGAGTCACTCTCGGGACAGGTTCGCAAGATGCTCAAGATGCTTGATGTGCCCACGTCTGCAGTCAAGCAGGTTCGCATGACGCGTTGGGGGCATGCCATGCCGATTTCATCACCCGGTCTAATCGGCGATGGCTACTGCGAACAGATGCAGCATCCGATGGATCAGCGTGTGTGGTTCGTGCAGCAGGACAACTGGGCGCTTCCGGCGGTCGAGAATTGTCTGCTCGACGCGAAGACATATACAGATCAGATTGCGGCGTTGCTCTGAATCCGTAGTTCGAAAGCACGCTTGAGGCTTGGCATCACGGTTTGTCACCGATTGGGGGGCACTGTTGCCTCGGTTCAAGGAAACCACAACGCAGAGGAAGTGATATCGCCGGAGATCAATTTGCCAAAGGTCTTTGATCGCTTGGTCTTCATCATCAGTGAGAGTGTGTCGGCGAGGAGATCATTTCTGCTGCCGCGCAGGGCAAGACGCTGCAATCTCTTGTGCCGATGGAACAACTGCGCATAGGTGTCATTCCATTCCCGTTCATACCGCTGCAAGTCCTGCTGGTCACCGTTGGCCAGATACGAGATCAGGTGGGGGGCAGCAATGGAAGCGGCTTCAAGGATGAAGCGATAGCCCTCACCCAGCAAAGGACTTCCTTGGGAGACCGAATCGCCGATGCCGACGACATTTCCGGAGAAGAACTTCGTTTTCACATCGGAAATGGGAAACGCCCCGCCTTGGATGTCATCGTTGTCCTTTTCAATCAGGTTTGTGATCACTGGCAAGGCCAGAATCCGCTCGAAGAACTGTCGAAGGGACATTCCGGCGGGTTTCTGTTGAAGGGAGCCGAATCCGACAATTGCGCGTTCGCCGCCAAGGGGAAAAATCCACCCATAGCCTTCTCGGAAGTTCTCGCCATAGAACAGATGCGCGCAGTCCTGCCGATCCTTGTATCTGACGTTGTATTCCACACCCAAGGCGAATTGAGGATGCTTGTCCATCAGGCCGTATCGGTGTGTCAACACGGCCTTGCCGCCTGAGCAGTCGACATAGAGGCGCGCCGTATGTTCTGTGCCATGTTGATCGATCACGCCGGTCAGTTGACCATCTGGATCTTGTCGCACGTTCTTGATGCTTGTTCCGGCCAGGACGTCCACTCCATTGGATTGGCACTTCTCCAGTAGTTCGCGATGTACTTGGGCCTTGTCGAGAATGCGAGCAGGACCGTGCTTGCGGGTATGAATCCAGCGAGAGTGGAAGACCATGCTGGTAAGTTCTGAAGCAACGATCTTTCTAGAGAAACCGTACTTCTCGGGTTCCAGGAAACTTCCGAGGGTCTTGAACGAAAAGTGCAGCAGGTCGGGCTTGGCTTCCAGCAGGCGAACCCTGACTCCGGAACCGGCCATCAGATGGGCGACATGAAGTCCTGCGACGCCACCTCCAACAACAAGCACATCTGATTCGGTATCTCTCGTGATCAATTCAGCCTGCCGCCTTCATCGGGGTCGCGTTCGTGACGTTCCCTCAGGTTACTGCGCCCTGTTGGTGGGCACCCACCCCCCGCGCCGGCAATACCACCTTCCGGGGGCCCACTCGGTGGGTGTCCAGTGTTTCCTGATAGTGGGGGACTACGGACAGGGGCCGTAGGCACCGATCAGAATCATGAGGTCATCGACATCGACCACCCAGTTGCCATTGAGATCACCGAAGCAGGGTTGTGGACAGTCGCCGCAGGAACTGTTGCTCCCAAGCCAGTCACCGAGGTTGTCGGAGCAGTCGATCTCGGAAGCATTCGCAATGCAACCACTGGCAAGGCAGCACACCCCGACCTCCACCGGGGGCGGGCAGTTGCTGCATTCGGCACCTGCCAACCAGTCTCCGCCAGCGTCTGCGCAATCATCAATCCAAGTGAGCAGGCAACCGTCGCAGAGGCAGCATGCGCCCGTGTCAGGACAGTTGGTGCAGTTCACACCCTCGCCAAGCCATTGGCCGCCGAGTGCCAGGCACTCGTCTTCCCAAATCATGCTGCAGCCTGATGGCATGCAACATGCGCCCTGTTGGGGTGGTGGGATGCAGGCCGTGCAGTCCGTTCCGTAGCCCATCCACTCACCACCGACGTTGTTGAGGCAATCCCATTGGTCGGTGATCACACATCCAGCACCACGCAGGCCGTCGGCCAGGCAGCAGGCGCCTTCATCGATTGACAGGCAGTCTTCGCAGGATGACCCGTCGCCAAGCCATTGGCCGCCCAAAACCGCATCACATTCCGCCTCCGTGACGAGGGTGCAATTGAGTCCGTCGCAGCAGGCGCCTATGGGGCAGTCTTGAAGTATCTCGTTACCACCGCCGTCGTCCCATGGTCCCTGCAACTGGTATGTGTCGTTGCCGCAGACCAGAGAGTCGGAGAGCGTGATCAGCCCCATGTCGCTCTGAAGGCCGCCCGAGGAGTTGCTGGTGATTCGACAATTGATGATGTTCATGCCGGTCGCCGATACCAGGATGCTGAGACCCCCGCCACCGGCGGCGACGTTGTTCGAGATCGTGCAGTTGTCCAGCACGATGGGACCATGCTGGTAGGCGAAGAACCCACCGCCGCCCCCGGAGGCGACATTGCCGTCCATCGTGCAGTTCATGATGCTTGAGCCGGTGTCGAGATACATGGCCATGGCACCACCCCACTCGGCGTTGTTGCCTTCGAAGGTGCAGGACTCGAAGTTCGGCGAGAGATTGCGAACGTACACGCCCCCGCCCTGGACGGCGGTGTTTCCGGAAAAGATGCACTGATCGATCTCCGCGTTGGAGTTGTGGAGACAGATACCGCCTCCCCAGTAACCGCCGTTGTCGCGAATGCGACAACCGGTGATCGTGGCGTGCCCCATACAGCAGATGCCACCGCCCATGCTGAGAGTAGACGTGTCGTTGTACGAGTGGTTGTCGATCACATCGCAATTGATGATGGTGGCCGCGCCCCGGATCATCATTCCCGGGCCTGCCCATGCGAGATTTTCGGTGACATAGCACTGCCTGATGGTGGGTGATGAACTCGGCCCACTGTAGATGCCTCCACCCTCGTCGTTGACCGATGGTGCCCGACCGTTGGTGATCGTGAACCCGAAGACGAGGGTATTGCTGGTTTCGCCACCCGAGAAGGTCACTCCTCGTCGATTTCCTTGCCCATCAATCACGGTCGAGGCCGCGCCATCACTAGAGCGAAGCGTGATCGCCTTGCCGAGCATGTTGACAACCTCGTTGCCGATTCCGGTGTAGACGCCGGGAGCCACGATGATTTCATCACCGGTCGCCGCGACATCCACGGCATCCTGGATGGTGGCGTGATCCGCGGGCACGTGGATCGTGGCGGCAAAAGTGGTTTCAATCAATATCAACGCGGTGATGATGGAAGTGCGGACGCATTGCATGGATTCTCTCCCCTGTAGGTGCGATCAGACCGCTCGGAGCCTATTAGATGGGATGCACTGGATCGAGGCAACACAAAAATGAAACAGTCGCATCTCAGGTGGATCTGGCCGATGTGCGATCGGAATTCCAGCGTTGTGGGCTGGTGAAGGCGATGAAACGTG
Organism: Phycisphaerales bacterium; assembly: GCA_003520025.1. Lineage (GTDB taxonomy): Bacteria > Planctomycetota > Phycisphaerae > Phycisphaerales > SM1A02 > UBA12567. Next base: position 5,440 of record DOVP01000263.1, on the reverse strand, counting down.
CGGGATTTGTGTAGGGAAAGGAGTCGGGGTTCAGGTATATTCGTGTCAGTCAGCAGGAGAGTAACTTGCCCATGCTTATATTGAGTCGCCATCTCGGATTCGAAGTCGAATCATGCTGCCTCGCCTTGGAGCACCGGTTTTGAAGAGGGAATCCATGCGGCGGCTGGTTGGTCGACTTGTCGTGGTGGTCATCGCGGCACCTGCAGGCTTTTTGCCGGCAGCGGCAGACGATCTGTTTGTCGGAAGCAGTTCCTCGCACCAGGTGCTGCAGTATCAGGGGGAAGATGGCGAGCCAGTCGGCCCCTTCTGCGCCGTAGCGAATCCGGTGGGCTTGGCCTTTCAGCCGCTGAAGACTCGCGGTGGATCCAGCGGCGACTTGTTCGTCGGCAGCGCGTCTTCGCACGTGGTTCAGCGATTCGACGGCGAGACCGGGGAACTGATCGCGGCCTTCTGCTCCGTTGCCAATCCTGGCGACCTCATCTTTGGATCAGGTGGCGACCTGTATGTACTCAGCCTTTCGTCGCACCAGGTGCTCCGCTACGACGGACAGACTGGCGAGTCCATCGGGCCGTTCTGCACGGTTTCGAATCCTTCTGGGCTGGTGTTCCGCCCACTCAAGAGGTCAGGCGCCGATGCTGGCGATCTGTTTGTGTGCAGCGCGTCGTCGCACCAGGTTCAGCAGTTCGATGGCCAGACGGGCGACTCGCTTGGAGTCTTCTGCAGCGTGGCCAATCCTCGCGGGCTGATCTTCGGCCCCACAGGAGATCTGTTTGTTGCAAGTGCATCCTCCCATCAGGTGCTGCGCTTTGATGGAAGCACCGGCGAATCTCTGGGCGCGTTCTGTTCGATTGCCAACCCGAGCGATCTTGCCTTCGGTTCCGATGGCCACCTCTACGTCGCCAGCCAGTCATCGCACCATGTGGAGGTATTCGATGGTCAGACCGGTTCGCCACTGGGCATGTTCTGCACCGTGGCCAACCCCGGTTGGTTGGTTTTCCGCGAGGAAACACCGCCGTGTCCGGCCGACATGAACGGTGATGGCGTGGTGGACGTGATCGAGGTTCTTTTGCTGCTGGATGCATGGGGCCAGTGCGAGGATTGCGCTGCGGACATCAATGGTGACGGCATCGTCGACACCGACGATCTTCTTTCCGTTCTGGCAGCGTGGGGCGCATGCGACTGAAGCGTGCGTTGCTTTTGCAGTCGTGAGCGTCTGAACCATCTTGAAGACGCAGTTTGGGCGCACAGCGTCTCGTCTCTTTCTGCTCCATCAACGCATTCGGTATGCGATCAGGTGGTGCCGGGAAAGATCAAGGATCGGGGTTCCATGCACTGATGACCATCAGCAGGTCGTCGACGTCGACGATGCCGTCCTCGTTGACATCTGCTGGTGAGTCGATCATGCCCCAGTGGGCGATGACCATCAGCAGGTCGTTGACGTTCACCACGCCGTCTTCGTTGACATCCGCCGGATCGAAGACCATCGCTTCCACTCCGCCGGAGAGGCAGGCGACCTTTCCATTGCGGCCACCGGCGAGGAGTTCCCATGAGCCATCGCCCACGACATCGGGAATCACCGCGATGGAGTCGACCGGAGTACCGAAGTTGGCGCTGTGCAGGATCGTGCCGTCGACTCCATCCAGAAAGTAGGTGTAGTTGTCATTGAAGAGGGTCCCGACGACAAGGTCGTTGATGCCGTCACCACTGACGTCTGGAATCGCCGAGACGACCGTTGGATTGTCGGCAACCGGCGTCGACCAGATGACCGAGCCGTCGGCTCCACTGATCAGGCGCACGTAATCGTGGAAGTACTCCGGCACGATCTCAGGATGGCCATCGCCGTTGACATCCTCGATGCGTTGGAATCCCGTCAGCAGGCCCAGTCCTCCTCCGCTGAACAACTGGCTTCCATCGAAGGCATCCAGGGCATGGAACTGACCGCTGGTGAAGTCACCGATCATCACATCGTTGATGCCGTCAAGCGAGATGTCCCCGACCTGCGCAAGCGACCAGACAGATGAGCCGCCGGTCTGGAAGGACCACTCCTCCACGCCGGTAGCACCGTTGATCCCGACAGCTCGCCCCTGCGTTTCCATTTCGTTTGAAGCGCCTGCGACCGCATCGGGTGTGCCGTCCCCCGTGAAGTCATCGACCGCGATGATTGCGAACACGGGGCCATTCAGAGGACGTTGCCATACGAGTGTTCCGTCGAGTCCATTCAGGCAGTACGCTCGCTTCGGCCCGGTGTCTTTACCGTCATCACCTGCGCATGCAAGCACGTCGGCAACACCGTCGCCGGTGAAGTCCTGGCTGCCATCGACCTGGTAGACCCAGCCGCCATCGCCAACCTGATTCGTGTGGTAGGTCCAGATGGTGTTGCCTGTCTTTCCAGAGAGCATCCGTATCAGTCTTGCGCCGCCGGTGGTGCCGATGACGAAATCATCGAAGCCGTCGCCGTCGATGTCCTGAACGACATCCAGTCCCTTGTCGGAGTAGACCGGTCCGCTGTAGATCTCGTGTTCCCAGAGCACATCACCTGTGCCGTGCGCGTTGCCGTTGAAGCAGCGGACAAAGTAGTCCTCGGAACATACGACCACATCACTTCGCCCGTCACCGCTGACATCGGAGATCGGCGCCATGGCTTTGGGGGTGTTGTCCCAACTGACATCGATCAGATACGACCACAGTCCGGTTCCCATCGGCGACTCGGCGTCCATGCCGGCGCCACTGACGGCGACCTGCGCCGGGTTCATGTCGGCATCGTTGCTGCTGATGGAAATCGTCGCCATTGTGGTTTCGGTCGATGACGGATTGAACCACACGCCGATCAGAGCAGATTCCAGTGTGTCGAGGATGAGTGGGTACTCAATGTCAGGGTCGAGATAGAAACTTGCCTCATCACTTGTCGTGCCGCTGATGACCAGAGCCTGCTCGCCTTGATTGGTCACATCGATGAACCAGCGGGTGTGCGCACCAAGCCGAACCTGTCCGAATGTGTGTGCTGGATCCGCGACGGCAATTGTTGCGTCTGTATAGACACCATGTCCGGTGATGACGAGTTCTTCGCCGGGATGGATGGGATCGTTCGAGAGGACGGTTGCAATCGCGTCGAGCGGTCCGAACGAAGTCGGTTCGTACTCGATTGGAAGTTGCGTACTCTCACCGGCCGGGATGACGACGGGAAACATTGTGGTACAGGTCAGATCGGCGTCTGGGTTGAAGTCAACATCGCTGATGACCAGATTGGAGGTGCCGGTATTCTGAACTTCGACGTTCCAAGTGGCGATGTTGCCGATCGCGATGTTTCCGAATGCGTGCGTCGGAGTGCCGATGACAATTTCCGGTGAGCCGCCACCTTGTAGGTCGACCTTGTAGAGCAGGTCTTCGCTGAAGTTGTCCCCGTTATCGCAGTACCACAGGTACTGACCATCCCAGACGATTCCAGCCGGGTCGATGCCTTCGGAGGGATGACTTTCAAGCATGTTTCCGCTGATCGGATCGACTCGGTAGAGCGCATCGCCCCAGTAATCGGCGATCCAGAGGGAGTCGTTCTCGATGGCCAGGTCCCATGGCTGGTCGTCCGGGCCATCGAACTGGTCAAGAACAGAACCGGCGTCATCGACCCGGTAGAGGTGTCCCGGATCCGGGTAGTACCGTGACACCCAGAAGTCTCCACTGTCCCATGCGATCCCCGACATGTAATGGTCGGGCAGATCGAACTGGTCGATCACGCTTCCATCCCAGTCCAACTTCATCGCGATTGCCGGTGTGGAACTACCGCCGGGATGGTCTGTCGTCCACAGGTGTGATCCGTCCCAGGTCAGTCCGAAGGCATCTCCGTGGACTCCGCTGAACAGCAGTGTGTACGAACCCGTTGCTGGATCGATTCGGTAGATCTTGTCGCCATTGGCGCCGTAGATACCGCAGTACAAGTTGGTTCCATCCCAAGCCAATCCTGAGGCGCCTTCCGGGAGCGTGTAACTTGCGACGATGGTCCATCCAGACGATCCGGTATCGCCACTGTCGCGGCCATCGGCATGGACGAGACAACTCGTCACCGCGATGGCGGCGATGGTGGAGATCAGGTTGGTCGAGGTTTGAACCATTGGGTGTGTTTCCAGGGGGGGATTTCTTCCGGGGGTTGGTTTCAGTGGACCACACTGGGGGGCCTGTCTCAAGAAAAAGGTCATGGATTTCGGCGACGTTGGCGTCTTGGCACTCAGGTATTGGGGTCGAGTTGATGGATTTGGAGATTGCAACGCCGATGGCTTGTCGGATCTTCGTCTGTGATTCTGGCGGAGAGTGGGCGTTGTTCCCGGATTTTGCGTGCCTACAGCGGCATTGAGGGGTGTTTCGGTGGATATCTGGTGCAGATTTTTGGCCATCAACTGCCCGGGGTAGGATCTCGTCTTGAAGCGACTGGCTCGATCCGTCGGGAGCAGGCGAGAGCGACGCTCTCGGGTTACCCGGCTCGCGTGCTGGACGCGTAGGGAGATATGCCATGAAGAGTGTGCTGAATATCACTGCGGCAGGTGCTGTCGTTGCGCTGGCCTCCTCTGCGGCGCTCGCAGTTGACCAAGGTCAAGCCATGCAGGCCATGAATGGGTTCGTCGGCCACTGGGAAGCCACCGGTATGACGCCCGAGGGCATGCAACTCATCAAGTCGGGAACCAACTATACGCTCGACGAAATTTACCAGTGGACCGATGATCGGAGCGCACTGCTGGTGAATTGGACGATGCAGAGCAAGGGCGATATCGAGATACCGCTTTCCTGGGGTTCGGGCATGATGCGATGGAGCGAAGCTGATAAGACGCTTATCTACGAATGGAGTGGGCAGGAAAACGGAACCAGCGTTCACGGCAGCGCGACTTGCGCCAGTATGACCACAAACAGCCTGCGATGGGAGACTGAGGCAACAGACCGTCTCGGCAGAACAACTTGGTTCACTGTGACTACCACCTTCCCGAACCTTCATGACAGTTCCAGTTGGACCAACGAGTTCCAGTTCACCGACAAGAACTGGAAGCCGACGGGCAAGCCAAGCACCATTGAGATGCATCGCTACAACGCCTTTGCCGCCAATGCCGGCAAAATGTCCGAGATGGTCGGCACTTGGAGCCGCACGTTGCCAGGTTCCAACAAGGAGACATGGACTTGCAAGTGGGGGCCGGGGCAGCGATCACTCGTTGGCAACCGGTATGCCACTCGCAATGGCAGCACGAGCCTTGTCGGCATGGAGACGATCGCCTGGGACGAGGAAAGCAACCAATTCCGCGGTCGTTACTGGGATGACCAGGGTGTCATGATCAACTGGGCGGCCAACAACATTACGAGCAATGGCAATCGCATCTCGTGGGCCTCCGACTGGTGGGGTTGGTCTGCCGACGGCACCCCGATGAACGGAACCGCGACGTCCAGCATCGAGAACGGCAAGACG
>DOVP01000173.1:8287-14669 GCA_003520025.1 Phycisphaerales bacterium | reverse complement strand
CTCAAGTTGTAGCCACCAGCTTTGCCCCGCCAAGCTTCAGAGGCGACATAGGCCTCGATGTCGGCATCCGAAACATCTCCGAGCCATACCTCAGCAAACTCAGCGCCAATTCGGCGGTCCTCACCCGGCAGCAGCAGGCACAAACCAGTCCAGACGCGGTGCGATCCGCTGCGAAATCCGCGAATCATGGCCGTCGCCTCCGCCGCATCGCCCGGCTGACCAATCAGCACGCCATCTTGCTCGCACACGGTGTCGCCGGCGATGATCGGAAGTTGCTCCAAGCCAGACCCCTCCTGATCGGCGATATCGCGGGCCGCGCGGGCCTTGAGCCACGCCATCGCGGTTGTCCATTCGGCTGGCCCTGTCTGCTCGGCTGACAACACGCCATCATCCACCTGCCCGAGCACTACCTCAACCTCCCACCCGGCCTCCTCCAACAACATACGCCGCCGCGGAGATCGGCTGGCAAGGATGATGCGAGACGAAATCATCGGACCCATCGCTCAGCCAGTGCTTCGACGCGTTCCATCACCGGATCTACGCCAAGCCGCCGCATGATGGAGTCACCGATACGCCGATCGCGATAGGCCGGGCACTCGCCCTCGTTGAGCGGCGCCCGAATCGCAAGTTCCGCGTGATTCCATGGGCCGACGATGGCCGGGTCGGTGGGTCCATACAGACCGAGGCAACGAGCTCCGAGGCCGAGTGCCATATGTAGGGCCGCCGAGTCGTTGGACACCGTGAATGCGGCGGCTTCGATGAGTGCCATCAACTGTCCTACGTCGGTCTGACCGGAAAAATCGACTACTTCGATGCCGCGAGATCGAATGGCATCAGCAGCGGCGGCCACGGCTGCGGATTCACCGCGGCTCCCCGGCAAGGCGACCCACTTGGCGAGGCCGCCCTTGACAATCCGCGCTGCAAGATCGCTCCAGTGGGAAACCGGCCAGGCCTTGCTCGGCCATCGACTGGTGACCGCCAATACCGCGAAGGGACCCTCGGGCAGCGCCTTGCGACATTCTGCCCACCACGCGGCTCCGTCAGCAGGCACATACAGAGCAGTGTCCGCAACCGGCTCACTCCCGGCAGCCTGAGCAAGAAGCAGCATTCGGTCCACCTCGTGCGTGCCAACTGGCACGCGAACACGGCGATTGCACGCCATCCAAGCGCCTTCACGAGCCGCCCGGTCGCCAACGCGAATCTGAGCCTTGCTCGCCCTCAACATGAGCCCGGTGCGTGCCAGCCCCTGGCAGTCGATCGCCAGATCCCACTGGCCGCGGCCAAGGCTCGAGAGCCACCGACGCATGTCCATCCACTTTCGGGGTCGCCGCCAGCCTCCACGGAAGGCTTCCCGGGGAAATGGAATGACACCGGACAAGGCGGGGTGGGCCTCGACGGCGGGACAGAAGGTTGTCTGGACCACCCAATGAATCGCCGCTTCGGGCCAGTGAGCCCGTAGACTCGCGAGTACCGGCACGGTACGGCACACGTCACCGAGGGCACTTGGCCTCAGCAGGAGGATTCGCTGGATTGGTATCGTGTCCGCCATATATGATCATTGTGGAATCAGTGAGCGTTTGAACTGGTCACTGAAGGCCGCGACGATCATACTGCCCGCCTTCGACTCCCCGAGGACAAGATGCCTCGCACTACCATGACTTGCCCACCAACACCAATCAATCCACCGGATGATGACGACATCCCCGCCTTGGCGGACTCTCAGGCTCCGGCCCCGAAGCCGAAGAAAAAGTTGCCTGGCAGCACCGACGGGCCGAAGGAGATCGGCGGCGGAGCGGCATCGCAGGCCGGATCCACCACCGGCGGCTTCGACACGGTACTGGGCAAGATCGTCGTCGCCTCCGGCCTCGTCACCGAAGACGAATTGGAGCAGTGCCGCGTCCAAGTCGGCGATGAGGAAGGTGACCGCACGCTTTCGGATCTGCTGATCGAGCACAATCTGCTGACGGACCGGCAGATGAGTCGCCTCCGCAAGGAGTTCGACGCCCGCAAGTCGGGGCAGAAGATTCACGGTTACAAGATCAAGAAGAAACTCGGCGCTGGTGCCATGGCGACGGTCTTCCTCGCCGAGCAACTCAGCCTGCATCGCCTCGTTGCCATCAAGGTGCTGCCTACCAAATTTTCGCGAGACCAGAACTTCATCGATCGGTTCTACAAGGAAGGCCGCGCCGCGGCAAAGCTCAACCACCCCAACATCGTGCAGGCCTACGACGTCGGCCACTCGGGAGAGCATCACTACTTCGTCATGGAGTACGTCGAGGGTGACACCGTATACGAGCGGATCCAGCAACAGAATCGGATTCCCGAGAAGGATGCCATCGAGATGCTTCTCCAAGCGGCGGGGGCGCTTCACCATGCCCACCAGATGGGCTTCGTTCACCGGGACATCAAACCCAAGAATCTCATGCTCACACCTTCGGGGCAGGTGAAGGTGGCCGATCTGGGCCTCGCGCGGAATCTCGCGGATGTGGAGGCAGCAGAACAGGAAAAGGGTCGCGCCTACGGCACACCGTTCTACATCAGCCCCGAGCAGATCCGCGGCGAACTGGACATCGGCCCGCCCGCCGACATCTATGGGCTCGGCGCCACCGCCTATCACATGGTCACCGGGCATGTCCCGTTTTCGGGCAAAAACCCCAGCGATGTCATGCGGCAGCACCTCAAAACGGAACTCAAGCCGCCGGACCAACTCAACCCGTCGCTCTCGGCGGGCTTCTGTCAAGTCATCGAGATGATGCTCGCCAAGAACCGAGCGGACCGTTATCGATCGGCATCTGACCTGCTGGAAGACTTGCAGCGACTCGCCGATGGTCGATCGCCGGTCATCGCGAAGCCAAAGTTGGATCTGGCTGGCCTTGCCGTCCCAATCGACAGCGAAGAACCGGCCGAACTACGAGTCAAGCCCCGAAATGGCAATTCGAACATGTCGCCGCTGCTTCTCGCAAGCATCGTGCTGAATGTGCTGCTGCTCGTGATGTTGACAGTCTTCGCCTTGAAGTAACCCGTCAACCACCCAATTCAAGCACCATTTCCACTTCCACCGTGGCGCCAAGCGGCAAGGACACCGATCCGACTGCAGCCCTTGCATGCCGCCCAGCCTCGCCAAATACCTCAACGAGCAGGGTGCTGACGGCATCGGCGATGGCGGGTTGACCGTGGAAGTCGACGTCTGAGGCGACAAAGACACCCACCCGCAGCACACCCGTGATGCGATCAAGATCACCGCCGAGAGCCTCCCGCAATGCCGCCAACGCATTGATCGCGCAGCAGCGGGCGGCAGTCGCAGCATCGTCGGGGCTGACCGATGAAGGCACTGGACCGCTTGCGAGCAGTACGCCATCCCGCATCGGTATCTGCCCGCTGACAAAGGCCAACCCACCAGCAATCCGAACCGGAAGATAGGCGGCAACCGGCTTTGGAGCCTCTGGAAGCGTGATTCCCATGTCCAAGAGCGTCGATTCAGCCTTGCTCATTGTCAGATTCCTTGTACTGGCACGGCCTTTGGGGCTTGACTGGCTCCAAAGACCCGGTACGCTTCACAGGTCGGGTGTCCCCGACGGACCGGGCGTCCAGCGTCCATATATACAGGTTCTTCCCGTTCTCATACGCCGATCGGCCTTCGGGCCTTCATTCATTCGGCTCCCCGGTCGACAACCCAGTGTCCTCCATGTGCATGGAACTTCGTCGAATTCCCCTATTTGTCGAGCCGTTTGCTGCGTATGGAGTGTCGCAGCGTGTCCGGCCCGTATGACGCCTCGCATTGATGCACTCAAGAGTGTGCCTTGGCGAAACCGCAGTTGGGGTCCACGCGAATCTCCTTTCATGGACTACGCCGCGGCATGAGTCAACGCCCCCTGCGTTTCTCATGGAAAACCCCCCTGTGGGTAGACCATGTCATCGTTCTTTTTATTCCTTATCCCGTTCTATATCCCACTCAGGAGACTCAAGGTCATGCAGACACGACCCCAACCCCGCCGAGGCTTCACGATTGTCGAACTGATGATCGTCGTGGCCATCATCGGCCTTCTGATGGCGCTGCTCTTGCCAGCGCTCTCGTCGGCCCTTCGCAACTCCCACGCCGCCCACGACAAAGTCGTCATCAAAGGCGTCGGCATGGCCACCACCAACTCGGCCGAAGACTATGACGATCGATTCCTCCGACCGAGCTTGATTGCTCGGGGCCCCTACAAGTTCCGCAACAGGAACTACGGCTATGTCGCGGGCAAGGGCCTTGAGGGCAAGGGCTGGGACTCCACCGAGAGCCTGTACTCCGTCATGATCATGATGAAGTTCCTCAGTCCCGAAACCGTCGTCAGCCCGGTTGACCTCAACCCGATGGTAGGCGCCAAGGGCTCTGTCGAGGAACTCGCCGCCGGGGGCATTGCCGACTACGACTACTCCGCATTCAACCCTGGCGATGCAGTCGGTAACGTCTTCACATCTCCAGAGGGCTTCTGGGACACGGGTTTCTATTGTCAACTCGACGACGACGAAGTTGACCACGCCTCCTACGCCCATCAGACGCTCGCCGGTCGGCGCTACAAGAAGTGGATGGGTGCCTCCACGACGATCGTCCCGCTCTTCGCCACACGTGGCACGACCAACGGGCAGGATGATGACGGGACTGTCACAAATGCAGACGATCTGCTTGACGGCATACCCAATCTGGACGGGGATGGCTTCAGGTTTTCTCCCGTACTCGAACATCTCGGCCCCCGCAAGACGTGGAATGGCCACATGTACACCTCCGACGGCACAGTGTCCACCGTGGACAACTTCATTGAGTTCAAGCACTACACGACTGGACTCGAAGACGGCGGCGGATACAGCAAGCCGATGCCGGACAACATGTTCGAGTGTGAATTCACACAAGAGTGGAGTCCCGAGGAGAATTCGGGTGGAGACACCTATGGCCATGGCGCCAGCGACAACTTCCTCAGTTACACCAACAACGCCAACGCCGAGGGCAGTTGGGGCATGGGTGCCATGATGTGCCTGCCTGGTGGCGGCAACACCTACTGGCGGTATGGTTCCGATGCGTACTTCCTCACGAAACGACTGACCTTCGATCCGCTGATTAAATAGGATCGATGCCGACATCAGCACCGCCTCGATTTTCGGGGCGGTGCTGTTTTCCGGTCCCTTTCCATACGCTCCCTACATGGGCAATCCGATCATGCCACACCGCATACGCGCCTTTACACTCGTTGAACTGCTGGTGGTCATCACGATCATCGCCATCCTCATGGCGATCATTCTGCCATCCCTCTCCGGCGCGCAGGGAGCCGCCCGTGAAGCGAAGGAACGCAAACAACTCGGCGACGTGAATACGGCTTGGAAAACGTGGGCCACCTCGCATCACAACGCCTACCCAATCCCGGGTTTGGTCAGACGTCAACGATTCGACGTCAACGGCAACGGCGTCGATTCAAGTGACCCATTTGTCATGGGCAGCGGACGCGAGAAGGCTCTGTGGAATGACCATGCTTCTGTACTCTCCCTTTGCATCATGGAGAATCTGCTCTCGCCGGAGCAACTCGTTTCGCCAAACGAGTACAGCGACCTTGTCTATGCGTACGACAGTTATGACTACAAGGTGCTCGGCGCTTCGGATGGAGATGACACCGAGAAGTGGGACCGAGGCTTCTCCAACGACCTGCTCGGGCAGCACGCTGGTTACTGCCACAACTCCTACGCCATCATGCCGCTCGCTGGCGAACGGCGCCGCGATCAGTGGGATCGGCCAGGCGATTCGTCTTTCGTTGTTGTTGCAACCCGTGGGCCGCTTGAAGGCGATGCCACACTGCTCAACGAAGAAGTCGATGACAATGGCACGGTCACGACGCCCGCATCGAACACCGCGTTTCTGATGGCCAAGGCGGGGGCATGGCGTGGCATCCTCGTCTACGCCGATGGCCACACCGACATCGCCGACGGGTTCTATCCGCAGGGTTCCACCTACGAGAAGGTCGAAAGTGATGGGTCCCGCTTGACACTGCCCGACAACATCTTCAAGGGCGATGTCGAGCCCGATGTTCCCTATCAAAGCCAAACGCTGGGGCTTCTTGGAAGGGATATTCTGCTGACCCATACGGACTACGATGAGAATGACACCAGTTCGTGGTTCTCGGAATCAGAGTTCAATCCATCCGACATCACCTTCACGCCACTTCACGACTGAACAGGTTCGTGTGCGGTAGCCTGCGCCGGTGATGTTCGGTCTTGTTTTCTCCATCCTGCTTGTCGTCGCGCCAACACAAATGACCGCGGCAATTCCGGCCGCCCGCAAGGCGAGCGTCGTAGCGGTCATTCCGATCCGTGGACCCATTGACGCCATCACCAAAGCATCGCTCGAGCAGCGACT
>DOVP01000173.1:1788-7905 GCA_003520025.1 Phycisphaerales bacterium | reverse complement strand
GGCGGCGAGTTGCTGGCTACGCTTGAAATGACCAATCTGCTGCGAACCAAAGCACCCACCAACACAGTCGCGTGGGTGAACCCGTTCGCCTTCTCGGCTGGCACGATCATCGCGCTCTCGGCGAGGGAGATTGTCACGGCCCCCGATGCCATGCTCGGCGATGCGGCGCCCATTACATCACTTGGGCCGATTCCGGCAACCGAACGTGCCAAGATCGAGTCGCCTCTGCTCGCCGAGGTCATCGACGAAGCAAGACGACACCATTACGACGAACGACTCGTGCAGGCATTCGTCAGCGTCGGCATCGAACTGTGGTTGCTTCGCGACCGCGGCACCGGCGAAGTGGTCTTCGTCGATCGCAATGAGTACGAAGCCGTCTACGGTATGCCACCAAGCGAGTCACTGACCTCTATCACGCCACCGCCGAGCGATCAACCCTTTGTTGTCAGCCCGCTGCTCACGATGCTCGCCGGCATGCAGCCCCCTACCGAAGATGTGCCCTATGACATCGCGGGGGAGCCCCTGCTCCCGGAAGTCCGCGAAACCCTCACCGCAGACGATGCCGGACGATTCGATGTACTTGGCCAGGTTGTATCGAACGATCGACTGCTCACACTCAAGCCGTGGCAGGCTGAAGCCTACGGTTTGTCCGTCGGCACCATTGCCAACGATGATGAACTGCGAGCCTTCTTCGGCGCCGACAGGATCGTCCGTATCGAACCGAAGTGGTCCGAGTCATTGGTGCAGGTGCTCATGTCGTGGCCGATCCGAACGGCCTTTATTGCCGTCTTCGTTCTCTGCATCCTGATCGAAATGGCGCTTCCGGGCACCGGATGGTTCGGACTCGGAGCCGTGATTGCCCTCGTTGTGCTGCTCGGTACACCCATGCTCATCGGGCTGGCATCCTGGTGGGATCTCGCAGCAGTGCTCGCGGGCATCATCTTGATCGGCGTAGAGATTCTGGTCGTCCCCGGCACACTGATCGCCGGCATGCTTGGCGCGTTGCTGCTGCTGCTCGGACTCGTGGGGAGCGCTGTTTCGGGTGATCTGAGTTCGACCGCGACGCAAGAGCAACTCGTCCGCGGCGGGCTCATCGTGCTGGTCGGGGTTGCCGTCGGGTGGATCCTCGCCTGGATGCTCATCAAACGTCTCGGCGGGATTCAGGCTGGCCGCGGCATTGTGCTGGTCGAGGCGGTCGGTCAGTCGGAGGGTCGCCCACAAAGCCCCGATTCCAGAATCGGCGATGTGGGCATCACGCTGACCGATCTGCGACCCTCGGGACGCATCGATCTCGATGGGCATGCGATCGATGCGGTATGCTCAGGACGGTGGATCGAGACTGGCACCAAGGTGCGCATCACCCGTGATGGTCTCGTCGTAGAAGTGGAGCCTTGTGAGTGAATATGCTGCTGGCCCAAGCGGTCGATGATGGCGGCACCACCCTGCTGTGGGGATTCCTATTGCTGGGCGCGATGATTTTTCTCATCGCCATGGAGTTGGTCGTCCCGAGTGGCGGCTTTCTCGCCATCGCAGCGGCGGCGGCACTGATCGGCGCGATCGCCGCCTTCTTCATGCACGGCACCAACACCGGGCTTGCCGCGCTGGCCGCCGTCATCGTGCTCGGACCGATCGCTGCGTGGCTCGGCTGGAAATGGTGGTCTGAGACCGACATGGCCAACCGAATGGTGCTCAATACACAGGACGCCAAAGCCTCGCGATCACACAGCGCATTGATGGGAAAAACCGGAACCGCCGAAACAGATCTCCGACCGATCGGAACCGTTCGAATCGATGACCGGCGGCACGATGCACTCTCAGATCACGGATTCATCACGGCGGGCGCTCAGATCGCCGTTGTGGAAGTGCTTGACAACCAATTGAAAGTTCGTCTGCTCCCCAAGGAGAAGTCATGACATTGTTTCTTTCCATGAGCGAGATTTGGCTCGGTGCCATCATCGTCGGCGGGGTCATCCTGCTGATCGTCTTCCTGTTCGCCTTCCAGTACATCGGCCTGTGGTTGCAGGCGTGGGTCTCTGGCGCCTCGGTGCGCTTCATCGATCTCGTGATGATGCGATTCCGAAAGGTCAAGCCGAGGCTCATCGTCGAGAACCGCATCACGGCCAAGAAGGCCGGCATCGAACTGACGACCGCGCAACTTGAGTCGCATTATCTTGCCGGCGGACACGTCACTTCCGTAACTCGCGCGGTCATCGCAGCTGGCAAGGCCAAAATTGAACTGGATTGGGATGTCGCCACCGCAATTGACCTCGCTGGCCGTGACATCCTTGAGGCTGTCCGCACCAGCGTCAATCCGAAAGTCATCGACTGCCCCAGCGCAGAAAGCAGCAGGTCCACCATTGATGCGGTCGCAAGCGACGGTATCAAACTGTGCGCACGCGCACGTGTCACAGTGCGAACCAACATTGCTCGGCTTGTCGGCGGCGCAACCGAGGAGACTATCGTCGCGCGAGTCGGCGAAGGCATCGTCTCGACGATCGGCTCGGCCAAGAACCATCTTGCTGTTCTGGAGAATCCGGACGATATCTCCCGCACTGTTCTCGAGAAGGGGCTTGATGCTGGAACGGCCTATGAGATTCTCTCGATCGACATCGCCGACATCGATGTGGGCGAGAACATCGGCGCTCGCCTGCAAGCCGATCAGGCCTCTGCCGACACCAAGCGGTACCAAGCAACCGCCGAGCAGCGCCGCGCGATGGCCGTCGCGCTTGAAGCCGAACACAAGGCCGAGGTTGAGAAGAACAAGGCACTTGTTGTTCTGGCGGAAGCGGAAGTCCCAAAGGCCATGGCCGACGCCTTCCGAAGCGGGAACATGGGCATCATGGACTACTACCGCATGAAGAACCTCGTGGCCGACACCGACATGCGACAGTCGATCGCGGGCGATCCCGACATGCCGGGGACCAAGGGCGGGGGCTGATCCCTCGCATCCCCCGTGAGTACATCGATCGATCCCGTGACGTGGACCGCGCTGGACACCGCTCTGGCGATTGCGATGCCGTGCCTTCTCGCAGGCAGCGCCTTCTTTAGCGGCTCCGAAACCGCGCTCTTCGGACTGTCCGCCAAACAGCGGATGGATCTCGCCGCAAATCACGGCGACCGCACCAGTGCTTTGGTGTTGCTGCGGTCTCCACGGATGCTGCTGATCACCTTGCTGCTCGGAAACATGGTCGTCAACGTGCTGTACTTCGTGATCGCCTCGGTTCTCATGCAGCACCAGTCTTGGGGGGGTGGCGGCGCAGCCGTAATCTGGCTCGGGTCGTTGTTGGCACTCGTGCTGTTTGGCGAAATCGCGCCGAAAATCCTCGCCTCATCGCGACCTCTCTCGATCAGTCGCATCGTCGGCGGCCCGGTACTGGCGTTCCACACGCTCATCCTGCCGCTGCGATCCCTTCTCGACCGATTCGTCATCCGCCCCCTGTCTCGACTCGCCGTTCCCCACCAACTGGTAACGCCACTCTCGCTTGCCGAACTCGATGCCCTTATTGACGCCTCGGCCACCGACGGCTTGGTTGATCCGCAGGAGCAGCGGTTGCTCGCTGATGTTCTTTCACTCGGTCGCACCAGCGTCCATCGTGTCATGACACCCCGCACTCGCATGACCTCCATTCCAATCGATGCGTCACGCGATGCCGTGCAAACGATCATCCATGAAACCGGCCTCATGCGACTGCCTGTCCATGGAAGCGATGTCGATGACATCCTCGGCATGCTGCACGTGAAGGACTGGCTCAGAAGTCCGGGCGATCTGCGGTCGATGCTCCGTACGCCAATCTACATACCCGAAGTCACGACGGTAGATCTGGCACTCCACTCGCTTCGCGCGACGGGACAGCAGACCGCCATCGCCGTCGATGAGTTCGGTGGCACTGCGGGCATTGTTTCGCTGCACGATCTCATTGAGCCAATTGTCGGCGACATCGCCGATGATGCCGCTGACCAGCCGCCCGAGGCCCGCCCGCTTGGGCCGGGAAGATGGATCGTTCCTGGAGATTTCCCCGCAGATCGCCTGATGCGGGCGCTGCTCGGACAGGCCAAACCAATAACAACTGCTGGAACCGTCGGTGGGTTAATCACCAGACGACTTGGACGCGCCGCAGCAACCGGCGATGTCGTCAATATCGCCAACGTCACGCTCGAAGTTCACCACACCGACGACGCAGGCACCATCGAAACAGCCATCGTCTCACTTGAGGAGCCCTCCACATGAGCGGCTTCGAATGGACACTGCTGATTCTTGCAGCCGTCGGTGGGACGGGCATCATGGCGATCTTCGCCGGCATGGAGATCGGCCTGTACACGATCAACCGTGTGCGGCTCGAACTGAAGGTCGGCCAAGGCGATCGGTCGGCTCGCATTCTCGGCCGGCTGCTCGAACGGCCATCGCACATGCTCGCGATCATCCTGATCGGCACCAACGCGGCCAATCAACTGAGCGCCTGGAGCATCGCCGAGTTGCTGCATGGCGCAGGCTACGGATCCATCGCGGCGATTGTCATCGACACCGTCATCCTCGTCCCCGTACTGCTGATCCTTGCCGAAGTGCTTCCCAAGGATCTCTTTCGCGCCCACGGTGACCATTGGTGCTACACGCTCGCGAAACCACTGCGTTTCGTCGAATTCGTGCTGCAGTGGACCGGAATCGGACCAATCGTCGAATGGTTCGGTCGCGGCGTCGCCTCCATGGTCGGAGGCAGTGCCGCGGGCGAAGTCACCGCCCGGCAACGGATGAGCGACCTTCTGAAGGAGGGCGTGGGCGCGGGGGTACTCACCGCAGGTCAGACCGATCTGCTCGACCGCGCCATGCATCTGCGCGAGCGTGTGGTGAGCGATGAAATGGTCCCCTGGGCCACAGTACAAACCCTCAATGTCGATGCCGACGCCGACGCCCGCCGCGCCGCAATCGATTCTCGCTGGTCCCGCTTGCCCGTACTTGATGCAGATGGCGCGATCTCGGGCATTGCCTCGGTACTCGATCTGGATGCCAAGCCCGAAACCACCATCGCTGAGTTCATGCATCCGCCGATGTTCCTCAGTGAAACCACAACAGCCGACGCAGCACTTCGTGCGCTCAGAAGTCACCAGGCAGCCATCGCCATCGTCCAAAACTCGGACGGCCAAACGCTCGGCATCGTCACGATCAAGGATCTTGTCAGGCCGCTGCTGGGCTAAAATCAGTGTCGCCGCACATCCTTGATGTGCAGTTGCACACGCTCGACACCCCTCCACGAATCGACTTTCGGTTCAAACACGATGTCAACCACCGCGCCCTTCGGCAGCGTGTCCACGAAATGCCCATGTTGAAACCACGGAGCGCGTATTGACCCGATCGTCAAATCAAGATGTGCACTGTCCCGACCCATGACCTTGGACTTGGTGATCACGCCACTCCGGATCATCAAACAGGCCGCTTCGTTGTCGCGACCGGTCGGCTGCATGGCCTGAAGAGACTTCACCGATTGCGTCGTCAAGTCGTCCAACTGAACTTCGCAGTCAATCCGAAGTCGCCGCACAAGATCCTCTGGCTTCAATCGCTCGTGCGCATGGGCCAACAATGCCTCCTGCACGTCATCGAACGATTCTGTCTGCAAGGTCATCCCAGCGGCCATGGCATGACCACCAAATGAGACGAATCGATCGCCGCACGACTTGATCGCTTCGTGGATTGAGTACCCCTCGATGCTCCGCGCCGACCCTTTGAGCGGCCCCTTGACACCGCCACACAGCAAAACGACCGGACGTTGGTGGCGCTCTACCAGCCTGCTGCACACGATGCCGATGACGCCCGGATGCCACGACTCGTCCCGGAGAACGACCATGCGTTTGTTGTCGGATGTCATTCCCTCGATGTGGGCCATCTCATCGGCCTGCTTGGTCAACTCCGCAGCAAGCGACTGCCGCTGCTGGTTGACGTTTGAGAGCCGCTTGGCAATTGCGGCCGCCTCTCCCGGGTCATCGCACAGAAGCAGATCCAATGCTTCCTGCGCATGTCCCATGCGGCCGGCCGCATTGAGTCGGGGGCCGATTCGGAATCCCACAGTTTCCGACTCGATCGATTCCCCCTGCTTCACGCAGACCGAAAGCATGGCCTTGATTCCG
>DOVP01000173.1:0-1415 GCA_003520025.1 Phycisphaerales bacterium | reverse complement strand
GAACTTACGGTTTTCTCCAACCAGCGGCACCACATCTGCAATGACGCCCATGCCAGCAAGACATACTGCGTCCTTCAGAACCACGGCGAGCGGCCCAGTCGGATCGTCCTTGCCCTGATGGACGCTGACAAGATGCCGCGCCAGTTTGTACGCAACGGCTGAGCCGCTGAGTTGCGGCCACGGGTAGGTACTTCCCGGTAAGGCGGGATGAACGATCACGGCAGCGTCCGGGAGTTCGGCGTCACCGGGCAGATGATGATCGGTAATGATGAGATCGATGCCCAACTCGCGACAGGCGACGGCCTCGGCCCTGGCCGTTACCCCGCAGTCCACGGTGATGACCAGCGAGACGCCACGTGACTTCAACTCCTCCACTGCCGAAACGTTGAGCCCATATCCCTCGTCGATTCGATGCGGGATATAGGGCTCTATCTCGGCCTTCGAAGAGATCCCTCGCAGCACCCGCGTAAGAATGGCGGTGGAGGTGATCCCATCCACGTCATAGTCGCCATAGATCGCGATTCGCTCGTTCTCCGCCAGCGCCCGAAGAATCCGTTCGGCAGCCTCGGATACGCCGGGCAGATGGTCGGGCGGATCAAAGTCGGCCATCACTGCGCCCAGATAGCCTTCACGATCCGCTGCATCGACCAGCCCCCGCGCCTTGAGTACCTCGGTGAGCAGATCCTCCTGTCTCTGCCCGCCCTCCGGCAGCACCCAAACGCTCGTCATTCCCTGCATCGGTGGGGAACTATACACCAGTGGGTCCATTTTCCTATCCTGCTCCTCCCATGGCTACTCCGCTCAAGACCATTCTGCTCTTCGGGCAACCCGGCGTCGGCAAGGGCACCCAAGGCGAAATTCTCGGCACGATCCCGGGCTTCGTGCACCTCGCGACCGGGGACATGTTCCGCGGCCTCGATCGCGACTCTGAACTCGGCCAGGAGTTTCTGCGCTACTCAACGCAAGGCCTGCTCGTCCCCGACGACCTGACGATCCGCCTGTGGCGGCAGTACGTTCAGGGCCTCATCGATACGAACAGTTACCGACCCGACACCGACCTGCTCGTTCTCGACGGCATCCCCCGAAGCGCCGGGCAGGCGAGCATGATCGACGAGTACATCGACGTACTGCGGGTCGTACACCTCACCTGCCCCGATACCGATGCCTTGGTTGCCCGGATTCAGCAGCGGGCGGTTCACTCGGGCCGCCCCGACGATGCCGACGAAGCGGTCATTCGCCGCCGCATCGATGTGTACCACGAAGAAACCAGTCCCGTACTTGATTTCTATGACAACTCGCTCATCGCCAACATCGACGCCGTCGGCTTGCCCGGCGAGATCCTGATGCACATCCTCGACGAGATCGTCCCGGCCGCCCGAGGGCAGGTCGGAAATCCATTCGGATGACCCCCGGAA
>DOVP01000160.1 GCA_003520025.1 Phycisphaerales bacterium | reverse complement strand
ATGACCTCCTGATGTGCGTCGGCGGGTTCGGCACCCCGGCGGGCGACGTCGATGGCGATGGTATCGGTGGTGTCGATGACATCCTGCTGCTGATCGCAGCCTTCGGCAGCAGCTGCTGAGCCGGCTCCAACAACCCCATATTCAAGCCCAGCCCGGCGGTTTCCCGCCGGGCTGGGCTTGCTTTGGGGCTGCCCAGGTGCCCCGCATCGATCACCGATTGAGTGGGCTCCGGCATCAGGATCCTCAAAACCGGTCTCAAATCGGCGTTTGACCGGAACCAGAAACCCCCGAAATGCGGACCAATGCTTGCACCTTCCTCCCAATCCCGTATAGTTCAATGGTGTGGGGAACGATCGACGAGGTCGCGTGTGGGCGATGGTCATGGTGGCCGTTGACGCAGCGAGATCTCTAGTTAGCCCTACCAGCCCACGATGTATGGGGGTTGGCCAGAATGCATGGAAAAATCCGGCCCACGCAGCCAACGCTCTGCAGGCCCCTCAGCAGGACACAAATGAACATGAACAAGCAACGCGGCTTCACTTTGGTTGAACTCTTGGTGGTGATCACGATCATCGCGATTCTGATGGGAATCCTCCTGCCAGCACTCTCAAGTGCTCAGCGAAATGCCAGAATGGAAACGGACAAAAACTTGCTTCGACAGGTCTGGATGGGATGGGACGGGTACTCATCCAGCAATGAGGGCGATTTCGTCACGCCGGCATTCATCGATCGCGCACCAATCCAGATCTCCCCCGGTCAGTTTGGTGAAGTCTCTGGCTCAGGCAACCCGGAATGGAAGTTCAACCATCTGGCGGCCGTTCTCTCCGCTTCGGTCATGGACCGACTGTTCACTCCGAAGGAATTGGTCATTTCTTCCGATCCAGCGAATGTCCTCGCCTACACCAGTTACAACTACGAAGATTATCTTCCCAACCCAGGCGGGGATACTGATGATGTCCATTGGGACACCAACTTTTCCGTCGACTTCTCGGGTAACGGCCAGTGCCACACCTCGTACATGGCGATGCCGCTTGTCGGTAGTCGCTTTGATGAACAGTGGACCAAGCGAGCCAATCGCACCGACACCTTCCCTGTCATCGGCACCCGCGGAGTACTCCGGGGCAACGCCGACGGCTACTTTGACTTGGAGACACAGACCAACGATGCCTACGGCATGTACGGCGAGGACAACGAATGGGTTGGGTTGGTTTGCTATAACGGCGGCGCGGTTCGAGATGAAAGCGATATGTTCCCCGATACGCTGCCTCGGCTGATCTCAAAGCGTGCGGATAGTGGTGCCGTTTCAGATGGACAGTTTGTTCGGGACGGCCTCTTCGGATACGAATGTGCCCCAAGTCCGAGCGGCGGCATCTGCGAAGTTGCCACATCAGGCGACGCTTTCCTCTGCGCCCAGTTGTACAACACTGATGTCAGCGATAATGAGGGTGGCCTCGATATCGCAGCCGTGAACTTCAATCCAAGGCAGGCCTTGGGATCTGGCCCACGGCCCGGCAACTCAGACTTTGAAGATTGCCTGACGTGGGACGAGTGGTATTAGCAGGGGCGCCTCGCCGCCCGAATCCGGCACGTGTCCCGCCGAGGAATCTCCACGGTGGAAGACGTGCCTGTTTCGAGCAGGGGCAACACCCCATCACCATGTAAAAATTGTTCTGGGGGGGAGATCGAGAGAGTTTGATGAGAGCACGACACCCAGGAATCGCACTCACCGGCTTGTTAGCGGCCAGCACTGCGGCATTGGCTGCCCAACGCTTCGTGGTCTGCGAAGAGTTCACTGCGACGTGGTGCACATACTGCCCCTCGGTCGCTGAAGCCCTGTACAACCTGCAGCAGGATCGTCCTGACGATCTCGTTGGTCTCATGGTCCATGGCGGCGATGCGTACACGACATCTTGGGGCGACTCACGACTGTCGTTCTACAGCGTCGGAGGCTACCCCACGGTGATCTCTGATGGCTGGAATGAGATGGCGGGCTCCTATGGTTCGGTCAGCGCGAATTATTCACAACTCAACAGCAGAGTCAACTCCTGTTTGGCACGTTCGACCGACGTCTCGTTGGAGATGCAGGGCGAGGAACTTTCCGGCTCGCAATACCAACTCTCCATTGAGGCTGCTATCGATGCAGGTGGCACGGGCAAAACAATCCGAGTCCAATTGATCCAGTGTTACAACCAGACCAACTGGCCTGAATCCAACGAGCTTCAGTTTCATACGGTACGACAGCATGCAAGCAGTTTCGATGTCACGCTGAATCCAGGCCAGAGCCATGCATGGACGCACACGTTCACTCTCTCTGGCGAGAGCCTTGCCAACCCCGGCGAGGTGACCTATATCTGCATCGCGCAGACCCCGAGTTCATCCGGTCCAGGTTCACATTCCCAAGTCCACAATTCAGCCCTGCATGAGCATGGAGAACTTCCCCCGGCCGATGTGACCGTCGGCGCTGGTGGCGACTATGCCTCCATTCAAGAGGCGATCGATGCCGTCGGCAGCGGAAGCACGATTACCGTGTTCCCTGGCACCTATGTCGGGCCGATTGATTTCAGCGGCCGCTCGGCTGACCTGGTCTCATCCGGCGGCGCCGAGGTGACCATCATCGACGCCGATCAGCTCGGCTCGGCCGTCACCATGCTCGGCAACGAGGATTCACTGTTCGACGGCTTCACCGTCACCGGCGGCCTCAACAACATCGGCTCAGCCTTCAAGATCAACGGCGATCCCACGATCACCAACTGCATCGTGCGAAACAACGTCGCGACATCGAACTACTGCATCATCTCCTCAGGCAATCCCTTCATCTCCAACACACTGTTCTGCAGCAATGATCCCAACAACATCGGGGTCACTTGGACCGACGGTGGCGGCAACGTGTTTGAAGACACCTGCGAGAACGAACCCTGCGCAGGCGATGCCGACGGCGATGGCGTGGTCGGAGTCAATGACATCCTCGCCGTGATCGGATCCTTCGGAAACACCGACGGCTCTGGCGA
>DOVP01000115.1 GCA_003520025.1 Phycisphaerales bacterium | reverse complement strand
GAATGGGCTCGTTCGGGAGCGTCGACGCTGCCGGAGCGGTGGGATCGAGTCGGGCGAGCACGCCGAGCATGAAGGCGGTCATCACCCAGCCGGTTCCCCCCGAGGACACCAGCGGCAACGCGATGCCCTTGGTCGGGGCCAGCCCGGTGACAACCAGCAGATTCATGAGCGTTTGGAGGGAGACCATTGCGATGATGCCAAGTGCCAACAATTGCCGCTCGGGGCGAACCTGCGATGTGACAATGCGCCAGCCTGCCCAGAGCAGGGTGATGAAGAGGCCGACAAGCAAAGTGGTCCCAAGCAGGCCGAACTCCTCAGTGATGATCGAAAAGATGAAGTCGGTTGTGTCCTCGGGCAGGTAGCCGAACTTCTGAATGCCGTTTCCCAATCCTCGCCCGCCGATCCCGCCCCCGTGTATCGCTGCCATGGACTGAATGACGTGGTATCCCTTGCCTTCGGGGTCGGCCCATGGATCCAGAAAGATCTGGAGCCGCTTGAGCCGGTAGGGCTCAACCGCGATGGCGGCGAGCAAGGCGGCGGCGGCTGGCACCGCCAGCATGATCATGTGCTTCAGCCTTGCCCCGGCAGCAATCAGCATGATGGTGGCCACGGTGCCGATGAGTACCGCCGTACCGAGATCCTCCAGCAGGATCAGTCCGCAGAGAAGTCCGACCACGGCAAGGGCAGGCAACAGGCCCCGCCGAAACTGCCCCATGTGTCGAACCCTCGTCGCCCCGTACCAAGCGAGGAAGAGCAGGAGCGCCCACTTGGCCAGTTCGCTTGGTTGGAATCCGATCGGGCCGAAGTTGATCCATCGCCGGGCGCCGTTGACTTTGCTCCCAATGCCGGGGACGAGTACAAACGCCAGCAGCACACCCGCCACCACGATCGATGTCACCGCGACCGTGCGGGATGTTGTCCAAGCAACCGGAATTGAACGCCCCAGCAGCAACGCAGCGACCGCTGCAATGGCGAGCAGCGTCGTGCGGTTGGTGGCCAGATCGGCGACGGTGCCGCTCTGGGTGACCGTCATCCCGGCTGACTGCACGGCCACAGCGCCGAGCGCGAGCAGGGCGGTGGCAACAATGAGCACAACGTCACGCGGGGCCATCTGGCAGGTGATATCGGCCGTGGGGGGGTGGACTCGCCAAGCAAAAAGGGGTCGAGTGCCGCTCTGGGGGGCAGGCCAAGGAGTTGTAGTCGCTCGTTGGTTCCGGAGCGATACCTGCCTCCTCTACCATGTGGGGTCCATGCCTACGCCCACCCCCAACGCCCCGCTGGTCTACCTTGAGACTTTCGGCTGCCAGATGAACGAACTCGACAGCGAACTTGTGAGCGGGCATCTGCACGCGCTGGGATACCGCTTCACCGATGATCGCGATGCAGCCGATATCGTGCTGTTCAATACGTGCTCAGTTCGGGAGCAGGCCGAAAACAAGGTCTTCAGTCGGGTGGGTCGCCTCAAGCAGGAGAAGCAGGCCGGCCGGCGAGTCACGATCGGCCTCTTGGGGTGCCTGGCTGAGCGGGAGGGGGCGAGCCTGCTGAGCCGCCAGCCCGAGATCGACCTGTTGTGCGGTCCGGGCGAACTCGATCGACTGCCGATGCTGCTCGACAACACGATGAAGGAAGAGTTGGTCGACTGGCGGCAGCGGGCGGCGGTGCAGGGATCTCGCTCCCGGCGGTCTGCGACGCTCTCGGCCGCTGAGGACGCTCTTGAATCACTTGATCTCACTCGAGCCTTCGACCCGGATCGTGGCCAGTCTCGTCTTCCCACTGCCTATGTCCGCATTACCCGGGGATGCAACAAGTTCTGCACCTACTGTGTGGTTCCCAATACCCGTGGCGCCGAGGTTCACCGCCCACCCGATGCCATTGTCGATGAGTGCAAGGCGCTTGCCGAGCAAGGCGTGATCGAGATCACGCTGCTTGGGCAGACGGTGAACCACTACGTGTACGTGCACGGTGCCGCGGTCGGGGCGGACGGTCAAGAGCAGTCCCAGGTCGGGCCGGGCCCGACGGCTTTCGGCAAGTCCGATCGTGGCGCTGCCGGGCGGCGGGTAACGACGTTCGCCCACTTGCTGCGGCGGATTCACGAAGAAGTGCCAAGCATCCTGAGGTTGCGGTTCGTCACGAGTTACCCGCGGGACTTTGGTGATGACATATTGGAGGTCATGCAGCATTCGCCGCGAATCTGTCGCTACCTGCATGTGCCAGCGCAATCCGGCTCCGATCGCATTTTGAAACTCATGAACCGCGGGTACACGGTGGGCCAGTACCGAGCATTCATCGATCGCGTGCGTGCGCATCTTCCGGACGCAAGCATTGCTGGCGACATCATCGTGGGCTTCCCGACCGAGACCGATGAGGACTTTGAGCAGACCTGCGGCTTGGTGTGGGATCTGCCCTTCAAGAACAACTTCGTGTTCAAGTACTCGCCAAGGCCCGGCACGGTGGCGATCGATCGGCATCCCGATGACGTGGATGAGTTGGTCAAACGCCAGCGGATCAATCGGATGCTGGACATCCAGTCCGAGGTGAGCCGGCGGGTGCATGAGGGGGAAATTGGGCGGACCCATGCTATTTTTGTAGAAAAAATGGGTCAGGCGAAGGCATTGGGGGGCAGCCAGGTCGAGTTGGGCTGGGCGGAAGATTCTGTGCAGGTTTCTGGTCGGACATCGGGCGATTTAATCACCGTCTTTGATGTGCCCGGAAAGGACGCTGCGGAGCGATTATTGGGCACAATCGTGCCTGTTGATGTCGTAGGGGCCGCTCCTAGGCTGCTTGTAGGCCGCCTGAGGGAACCAGAAGAGACCTGATGGGGTCTGCCTGGTAGGGGGTATTTGGCCTGTTCGGGTTCTATGAACCATGCGATTTGGTGGGGTTTGATGGATCCGCCCCCCTTTGGGGCCGTAAAAAAGTCGCAGAGACCCGGTTTGTCATCTTGACTGGATCTCGACGGAAGGTATGGTCGGCAGGATAGTTAGATGGCTTTTTGGGCCAGACCCACGATTGGAGTGGGGAAGCGTGGCGATGCCACGAAGGATTAGATGAAGAGAGGTAGAGCGGCCTTCCGGTCTACTTCAGACAACTCAACGATGACGTTCCTTGGTCGGCGCGTGGCCGGCCAATACGATCAAACTCCACGAGAGGCCAACGCCTCAATCCCGAGTGAGGAGTGGGGGACGATCTAGATCTAGTGTTTGGTGGACCTCAAACGAGAAGAGAAAGGTTCTGAAAAATGAACATAAAGCGTACTTCAATATTTGCAGGTGCCATCGGTGGCTTCGCCATCGTTGGTTCCGCAGTGGCCGGCATGAATGGCATCTCATATGACCTTCATGGCGAAGACCTGATTGCCGGCAGCTACACCGTCCGCGTGTATGCCGAACTCGATGCAGGCAATCGTCTCGATGCCGTCTATGGCAACGAGGAATTCAACATGACCCTTGACTACCTCGATGGTGCCAGTGCCTATCAG
>DOVP01000038.1 GCA_003520025.1 Phycisphaerales bacterium | reverse complement strand
CCGATTCGTCTGTGAGATCAAAGTTGACGGTTGGTTTCGGCGGTTCGGGACGGGCGGGCGGCGGAGCCTCACAGCCGGCGATTCCCACCGCGAGCAAACTCATGCTCAGGCGTGCCGCAGCCAAGGCGTGGTTCGGCGGGATGTATTTATGTAATGCCTTGGCTGTCATGGGGTTCCGTCAGTTTATTCAAAGTTCAAGGGTGCGGCTTCGGCAGGCCGATGAACATGGTACGAACGGCCTGAGGTGCTCAAGAGGTCGGTCACGGGATTCAGGGAAGAATCGCGAGGCAGTGTAAGTATTGGTTGCAGTGAGTGGCGTGGTGCCCCTCGCTGAGGAGTCTATTTCGATGTTCGACATTGCTTTGGTGGGAAACGGCCCCCTCGGGCCATCCGATGAACGGGCGGTCCAACCCGAGCCGGCTTGTTCGTGCAGACCTGGTTGCGACCGGTCCACTCTTGTCAGCAGCGGCGACCTGTCGCGATGGCGTACCCGGCTGGACGAAATGGACGGCGTCAGATGGAACCGCATTCACGAGGCCCGAATGGCGATCTTGGAGGGTGGCTATCTCACCGAGAATCGGCTGGACGCCGCCCTGGATGGACTCCTCCGCGATCTTGAGAAGTGAAGTTGAGGAAAGCGATTGCTGCTGGCTGCGTTGTAGCCTGTGCGGGCTGCAGTTCGAATGGCCCACGTATAGAGCCCGCTCGAGTTGCCGATCGGTTCAGGCCGGTTGACTTGTCGGTCCATCCGGTTTCCCATGTGCGAGTGCGTGAGGACGGGACGGCCACCGTTGAGGCAGCGATCGAATTGGTGGACGCGGATGGATTCTCGGTTCGGGGAGCGGGGACGCTCAAACTTGAGTTTCACCAGGGCGATCGCCACGGGGAGGCCATCATGAGCCAGCAGCCATGGTCAATCGACCTGAACGATCCGAATATCAACGCCGATCGCTTTGACCCGATGACGCGGACCTATCTGGTTCCAGAGGTGACAGCAGTCGAATCGCTTCCCCGCTCACCGCACCTGACCGCGACCCTGTACCGGAATGGGCATGAGCCGCTGCGTGATTCCATGTCGCTGACCGTCCTCGGACCATCTGAGGCGGAGGAAGATGCTCCGCTCACACCCTGAGCCGCTGCGGTCCCGTACGATTCCAGCTCCATGGGCATGCACACCACACTCTTAGCCATTGGATCCTGCGTTCGCGTGACGCAGCAGACGCCGCTGGGTGATCGAACATGGTCTACGTCCATCGAAGGCGAAGTTGTTCGGTGCTGGCAGGCGAAGACCGGCTCATGGTTCGCGGGCAGCCAAGACGATCGGCTCTGGCTCGACCGTCTTGAACTTCGGCTCGAGGATGGGGAATTGGTCGTACTGAACCTCGATCAGTTCAGTGTGGTTCGCCGCTGCCCCGCGGAGGAGCCGAAAGCAGGGAGTCGGGAATCGAACTGATGCGGCAGTTATTCGCTCTGGTAGGGGAGGCTACCTGCTGGTCCGATCGCCACGATGGTTGGGTCCAGATCGGCGTATCGGCAGGCGTGGCCTTGAACGGCTTCGGTTGAGGCCTCTTCCACCTCTGCAACGCGCATTTGTAGTGATCGGCACGAACCAGTGTGTGCCAAGTCAACGGCCAACCGTGCAGCTCGGGCTCGGGTGGATTCGCCTTGCAGGATGATCGAACTGACGATGGATCGCCGTGTACGCTCGATTTCATCACGGCTGAGGTCGCTTGCGATGCGGACGATTTCATCGAGGCATGTCTGCACCAACTCCTCGGCATGCTCCGGTGTGGTACCAGCATGCAGTGACACCCACCCCTGTTCAGGTGAGCGGATGTAGCGAGTGCCGATGGAATAGCAGAGAGAACGTCGCTGCCTGACTTCGGTGAAGAGCCGGCCACTGGTTGTTCCGCCGAGCGATCCACAGACGAGCCGCTCAAGTACGGCCGCTTTATCACCTGCCGGAGGCGCATCCCATGCCATACTCAGATGGACCTGTGATGTGGGGCGTTCGATGAGTCGACGTCCGAGTGGAGCGGGCTTCGATGTGGGGGCTGGAGCGGCCGATCCGGCCCATGTGCCACTGAGGCGGCCAACGATGTCCAAACATTCACCCGCATCGATCCCGCCAACAACCGAGAGAATGGAGCCTTCTGGAACGACGCATTCTGCCAATCTCGTCTTGAGATCGTCCGTTGTGATGCCAGTGAGTCCATCGAGGGTTCCGAGCCCGCTTCGATGAAAGGGGCGACTCAAGTGGCGGTTTCGCAAAAAAAAACCAACTTCTTCTGCGGGGTCATCTGCAAGGTGAGCGAGGCTCTGCAGGCATCCCTCACGTGATGCTTCGAGTTGGGAATCGGGAAAGCTCGGCTCCATGACGACCGACAGCAGCAGCCGGATTGCCTGCTCCACGCCATCGGCCGTTGTTGTAGCAGTGAGGTGAAGAAAGCGCGCACCAACCGAACCATTTCGCTGCATTCCGGCGCAGTCAAACGCGTGTGTCAACTCCTTGTTTTTCAGCGAGTTGGTGCCCCGAAACAGCATTTCAAGAAAGAGAGCGGCGATTCCGTCGGTGGCATCAGTATCGCGCATGGACCCGGCTGGCACCAAGAGATGTATCGACGCGGATGCGGCGGCATCGACCTGTTCAACAGCAAGTTGCAGACCATTTTGAAGTGTATGGGTTGCGATCATGTGTGTTGTTGCGCCTCTGCAAAGGAACAAGTGATGTGCACAAGCATACGTGAAGTTATGGAGATGTCGTGGTTGCAGAGGCACGATCGGTGCAGGTCTCCACGAGGTCGAAAAAAAATTTTTCGTCAAGAGTCTTCAATTCTGCGTCCGATACGTGTAGAACGTGTTGAAACGGGTCCGCCCGGGTGTACGTGCATCCGGATTTCCGACTGTAAGCCGGACCCGAGCGGATTTGCATGGAGGTCATATTCATGGCCAAGAAACGCGCAACGAGAAAGAAGGCCACTCGCAAGAAGGCCACAAGAAAGAAGGCC
>DOVP01000281.1 GCA_003520025.1 Phycisphaerales bacterium | reverse complement strand
GATGCGTCAAGACCGTTTGGTGGTTGAGGCCGCAGACATGCTTGTTTCCGCCCCCGATGATGCGACGGCGGCGGCCGATGCAAGCGTGCGTGATCGCGCAGCACAACGATTGCTCGCGGCCTTTGAGGTGGGGCACGATCCGCTCATGCTCATCCATGCGGCCGAGCAGCACATTGCGGCGGCGCGTGGGGTGCTGCCTGATCGCGAAGCGGCGAGTGGGTGGCTGGTGCTCGCAGCGGCCGAGGCGGGGCGGGCTCATGCGGCAGGTCGGCTCGCCGGAGGCCAACTTGCCTTGGAGGCCCTCGACGGGCAGTCGTTGCTTGGTGGATCTGAGACCGAGGGGCAGGCCATTGAATTGGCCGAACGTCTGTGCCGCGAGGATCCATCTGCCGCAATGAAGTGGATCAATCTCGGCCGTTTGCAGGAGCGTGCGGGACATATCGACGCGGCTCGCGAAGCGTGGCGGGTGGCACTGGAACTCGATGACGCCAACACCATCGATCCGCTGCAGCGGTTGCCGGCGGATGTGCGAGCGATGGCGGAGCGGGCTACTTCAGGCTCTTCGCCTCGTTGACGGCCTCGACCACCTGATCCACGGTATAGAAGTCGCCCTTGAAGACCTCCTGCCCATCCGGTGCGATGACGACCAGCAGGGGAATCTGATGTCTTCCCACCGCGTGCAGCATGGCGTTGCCCTCGGTGTTGTTGCCGGTCAGATCGATCTTGATCGGCGCCACCCATGGTTCTGCGAGCAGTGATGCGACTTCATCGCTGTTGAGAACCGCTGTCTCAAGCGCCTTGCAGTTCAGGCACCACTCCGCAGTGAATTCCAGCACGACGACCTTGCCATCCGCTCGGGCCTGTTCAAGTTTTGCCGGCGTATACCAAGCCCACTTGATCGGACCGTGGTCGGTCAGCGTGATCGCAAGCACGATGCCAGCAACGCCAATCAGTGCGCCCAGGGTGGTCATGGATGTCCGCCAACCCACGGCGTGACGCGGCAAGCCGATATCGGTCCGCTCGTGCCGCTCCATTTCGTGCGCCGGGGCCGAACTGGCGGTCAGTTGCCACGTTCGAATGATCAGCCAGAGCCCTGCAAAGATGACGATGGCTGCCACGAACCAGAAGTACATCCTGCTCGGCGGTTCTGGCGGCTGCGCAAGCAATCCACTCAGTCCGACGCCGATGAAGTAGGCGGCCGCTGCGAGCATGAGCAGGCCCATGACCTGCTTGATGAGTTCGCTCGCCGGTCCGGCCTTGGGCATCTTGTCGGTCAAACCCGGGAAGGCTGCCAGCAGCAGATACGGCAGCGACATGCCGAAACCGATCGCCGCGAAGGTGATCAGTGTGATGGCCGGTGGCTCAAGCGCGGCCCATGCGATGGCGGCGCCCATGAAGGGCGCGGTGCAGGGTGTGGCGAGGACCGCCGTCATGATGCCGAAGAGAAACGACCCGCAGATCGTGTCATGCCTCGGGCTGACCATGTAGACCGCACTTGGCAGGCGGACCGAGAACAAACCGCACATGCCGATTGCCATTCCCGCGATGATGACACCGATCGCGATTGTGAACAGCGGATATTGGAACAACTGATTGCTCGCCGTAAAGCCGGTCAGCAGCGCGATTGCGAGCCCGATGCCGATCCAGAAACCAATGACGCCCAAGCTCATGGCTACGCCGAGCAGCAGCGTGCGGCTTCGGTTGCCTGCAGAACTGGAGATCGCCATGATTTTCAGGGGGATCACCGGGAGGACACACGGCGTGAGATTCAGCAGAAAGCCACCGAGAGCTGCGACGATCAGCAGCAGAATGACACCGAGGGTCCCATCGGTATCGAGGCCAAACTTCAGACCAAAGGCATTGAAGTGCACATCATCTGCAGCGGTATCCGGCGCCGCTTCCCCACTTCGGATCCGGCCGAAGACGCTGCTGTCAAAGTCAGTGAAGTCGGATGCGTCCGTTGCTGCTGTTCCGGCGAGATCCGAGAGCGGCACGATGTCAATGGCGACCGAGATGCCGTAGTCGAGCCAGCGCTGTTCCGGCTCTTCACCCGGCCCGGGAGGCCTCGGTGTGGGGGCCAGGCAGTGGACGGGGTCGCAGGCCTGGAAAATGGGCCGCACTGTGAGGGTGGCTTCGCCCAGTGAGGCGTCACTTGGCGAGATGACGGGTACAAAGGCGATGGCCCTCCCTTCAAAGACTTCATATGGCACTTCCGGTCCACCCCAGCCGACCATGATCTCGTGGGGCGTGGGCCACTGAATCCAGTCGGTCTGCGGCGCGAGGCGACCACTCGAGGCCTCGATTTCGATGGCAGTGGCGATAAAGTCTTCCGACTCGCCCAGTTCCTTGGGGATCTGCGGGTCATTGGTATGGACATGCCAAGTGGGCTGCTGATCAAAGATGACCGCAAGTACCAGATCGCCGCCGGGGGCGATCTGGGTGCGGCTGGGGATGACTTCCACATACACGCGATCACGGGAATCGTCGAACTGCTGTGCTGGCGGGGGATTGAGGTTCAGCCCCCCGAAACCGAAGCCATCGCCCGGCTCGCCCGCGACCGCAGTCGCGACCACCGCCGTTCCGGCCAGAAGTCGATACCAGATTTGCACGGTGGACCTCCATCCAATGCCCCTTCATTGGGGTCGCCAGCAACCCCGAAGTTTACCCCACAAAGGCCGATTTGGTTGCGGCCTGTTGCCGGGGGGGATACAGTGCCCCGCTGCAGGGTTGGTTCGCCGCGTGGCGGGCCTCATGGCGTTCCCGTTCTCATGGAGTCAACCGGTGCTCAACAGCCCCGACCAACTCGTTTTCTGCCATGTGGAGTGATCGACTCCATCCCTTGTTCGTGGCATTGGCTGCTGCGGACATGTTCTCTAGGCCCACAGCCAGCTTGGGCCGATTTGGGGAGTTCCCCATGATCTGATCGACGACCTATTTTCGGTCGCATCGGATCACGGCCCCGCTTTGCGGGACTCCGGATCGGAAGAGCGGGTCACGGCCTTGAGGGCAGTGGCCCTTTGTTTTTCACCCCGTTCGACCGAACGGCATTTCACGATACGCAAGGCTTTAAAGGCGACCTTGAGATGAATCCCGAAACCATCCGCTTCATCGATGCCATTGCTCGTGAGCGGAACGTCGATCGTGATCTGCTGCTGCAGGACCTTGAGCAGGCCATGATCAGCGCCGCTCGCAAGCACTTCAACTCACTCGATACAGAGGAGTTTGCTTGCAAGATCGACCCCGTCAGTGGGCAGATCACGCTGTGGCAGATCCACGAAGACGGCTCGTCCGAAGTGATACCGCTTGAGTCGCTCGGTCGCATTCCTGCTCAGACCGCCAAGCAGGTCATGATTCAGCGTTTCCGCGACAACGAGCGAGCGAGCATTCTCGACGAGTTCGGCAAGCGGCTTGGCGAAATCGTGACCGGAGTGGCGCATCGCTACGAAGGCGGGGCGCTCATCGTGCAGATTGACCGCGCCGAAGGCTTCATGCCTCGTTCGCACCAGATTCCCGGCGAGCAGTTTCATCAGGGCGACCGCGTTCGCTGCGTGATCCATGAGGTTCGCGAGGACGGCAATCGCGCCAAGATCGTGCTCTCAAGAAGCCATGAGGACTACATCCGCCGCTTGTTCGAGGCGGAAGTGCCGGAAGTGGCCGAGCATGTGATCGAACTCAAGGCCATGGCCCGTGAGGCCGGATTCCGCACCAAAGTGGCCGTCGCGTCCATCGACTCGAAGGTTGATGCCGTTGGCGCCTGTGTCGGTGTTCGCGGTAGTCGCATCCGCAACATCGTAGATGAACTCGGCGGCGAGAAGATTGACATTGTGCGTTGGAACGAGTCGAGTCAGGTACTCATCGGAAACGCGCTCAAGCCCGCGGAAGTGAACGAGGTCAGCCTGTGCTTTGAACTGGGCCGCGCGACGATCATCGTCCGCGAAGATCAACTCTCGCTGGCCATCGGTCGTCGCGGCCAGAATGTGCGGCTTGCTGCACGCCTGACCGGCTGGGACATCGACATCCTCACCCCGGAAGAGTTTGCCAAGGGGTTGGAGACGCTTGAATCCACCATCAAGACGATTGAGGATGTGGCTGACACGATGCTCGACCGCATGGGCGCACTTGGCATGATCAGTGTCTTCGATGTGCAGGATGTTGGACAAGCCACGCTCATCAACGATGTGGGCATGTCTGAGGAACTCAGCGAACTGGTGCTCAGTACCTGTGCCGAGAAGGCCAAGATCGTCGAAGAACAGCAGCGGATCGAGAAAGAAGAAGAGGAACGCCGCAAGGCTGAGGCTGACGCGGTGGCAATCGAAGTGGCAGGCGTCGAAGGCGAATCGGCCGCCGCCTCGATTCTTGGAGAAGCTCCAGCCGTCGTGGATGCATCCGAGTCCATGGAGGAAGAGGCTCAGGCAGAGACGGCTGCGGCGTCTATTCTGGATGGAAACGGCGAGGAATCTAGTGAGAAATCCGGCGGAGAGGACATGCAGGGCTGACCGCGGGTCGCGGTCAGCATTGCCTTGGAGCGAACTTCGTGGCGAAGAAAGTCACCACCATTCGAGTTCACCAGATCGCCAAGGAACTTGGTGTCGCATCGAAAGATGTCGTGGCCAAGTGCGGCGAGGAGGGTGTGCCGAACATCACCAACCACATGTCGGCGATTTCATTCGGCCTGGCCGCCACGATTCGCGAGTGGTTCGATGATTCTGCTACGGGCAGTACTGCTGTGCAGACTGCAGCACCGGTTGATATCAAACAAGCTCGCGCGAAGGCCAAAAAGAAGGTCAGAAAGACGACGACCAAGAAGGCGTCTGCGAAGGCTGCTGTCAAAGAGCCCCCAGCCGACATCGCGACCCCCGCGCCCGAACCGCCGCCATCGGCCACGCGAGGCACCGGTCTGATCGAACCGCCGAGCCGCGTGCCCCCACCCGAAGTCCCGAGCAATCAGCCGGAAGAGAAACCTGCAACCAAAGCGATTCCGAACGAACCGGAACGGCCTGAGAAGGTCGAGCAACTTGGCCGCAAACTCGAAGAGCCGAAGAAATCGCAGTTGTCCGGTCCCAAAGTCATTCGAGTCGAGCAGCCGGAGAATATTCGGCCGCCCCGGCCTAAGGGCCCGCCTCGTAGCAGCCCAGATAAACCTTCCGGTGGTCCCAATCTCGGTGGTCCGCCACCACCAGATGCGACAGATCGAGGCAGGCCAAGTCGCCGCAATCGCCGCCGAACTGGCACCGCCGATCGAGGAACCGATGCCCGTGATACCAAGCAGCAGCAGGGAGCCAGCGTCGGGCAGCGCAACTGGCGTGAGCAGGATCTGCGTGAGCGAGAGCAGCGACTCTCACGAAGCGGCGGATACTTCCGCTCGGTTCGTCGCGACAGCGCCAAGCGGGCCTCAGGTCCGACCGGCACGCGGGCAAAATCTGCAGTGGATCTCGGTGGCGAAATCACGCTTCCTGAGCCGCTGACTATCAAGTCGATGAGCGCTGCGAGCGGCGTAAAGGCGCGAGACATTCTGCGATGGCTTGTGAATGAGGAGCACGACGTCACCATCAACTCGATGCTCCCACCCGATGTGGCGGTCGACTGCATGTTGTCCTTCGGCGTGGAACTCGAGGTCGTCGAAGCCAAGACGGCTGAACAGCAGATCGCGGAGTCGTTTACCGATCGTGACATGAAAGATGAGCGTCCCCGCTCCCCGGTCGTGACGATTCTCGGTCACGTTGATCACGGCAAGACTTCACTGCTCGACAGTATTCGCAATGCCTCGGTCGCCGAAGGCGAGGCCGGCGGCATCACGCAGGCCACCAGCGCCTTTCGTGTGCCTGTAACCGTTGGTGATGATGAACATCTTGTGACGTTCATCGATACGCCTGGCCATGAGGCATTCACTGAGATGCGGGCTCGTGGAGCCAAGGTGACGGACATCGTGGTGCTCGTGGTGGCAGCGGATGACGGCGTCATGCCGCAGACCATCGAATCGATCAATCATGCCAAGGCGGCGGGGGTGCCGATTGTCGTGGCGCTCAACAAAGTCGACAAGCCGGAGGCGACCGACGCGAACATCCAGCGTATTCTCGGACAACTCGCCGAGCACGAACTGAACCCGGTTGAGTGGGGCGGCGACACCGAAGTTGTGAAGACCACGGCGATCAAGGGCGAGGGTATTTCCGATCTGTTGGAGATCCTCGACTTGCAGGCGCAACTGCTTGAGTTGACAGCAGATTTCGACGGGCCTGCCGAGGGTACGGTGCTCGAAGCACAGTTGCAGGAAGGCCGTGGCGCTGTCGCGAGTATTCTCGTGCAGCAGGGGCAGTTGAAGAAGGGTGACTACATCGTGGCTGGCCGCGGCTTTGGCCGCGTCCGTGACATCGTCGATGATCACGGCGATCGAACTCCTGCTGCGCTGCCGTCCGATCCGGTGACGATCTCCGGGATTGGAGACGTGCCCGACGCGGGCGATCAGGTCTTCGTGGTCAAGAACCTGCGAGAGGCCGAGACTGCAGCGAAGGAACGCGTCGCTTCCGAGCGGCAGCGATCACTCACTCGTGAGCGGGTCACGCTCGACAACATCCTCGATCACATGAGCGAGGCCGGCAAGAAGGAACTGCCCATCATCCTCAAGGCGGATGTGCAGGGATCGGTCGAGACAATCATGGCGACGCTTGCCAAGATGACCAACGATGAAGTTCGCGTGTCGATCAAGCATGCTGCAGTCGGCGGAATCAGCGAGTCCGATGTGTCGCTGGCCGATGCCTCAGCCGCGATCATCATCGGTTTCAATGTGACGGCCTCGGGCAAGGTGCGACGGGCCGCGGACGACGCCGGCGTGGACATTCGGTACTACGACGTCATTTACGACATCACCGACGACATTGAGAAGGCCATTGTCGGCATGCTCGAACCGGAGCACCGTATGGAAATTCTCGGTCACGCCGAGGTGCGGGAGGTCTTCCGTGTGTCCAAGGTCGGCATGGTGGCGGGTTGTTATGTCACAAGCGGATCAATTCAGCGGAGTGCCCTCATTCGCGTGACGCGAGACGACATCGTGATCGAGAACGATCGCAAACTGTCCCAACTCAAGCGATTCAAGGACGACGCCAAGGAGGTCAAGTCCGGTCAGGAGTGTGGCATGCTCATCGACGGCTATGACGACATCAAGGTCGGAGACGTACTCGAGTGCTATGTCTCGCACGAAGTGCGCCCCGGAACTTGACCAGGTGGAGCGACGCGGATGATGCGGCATCAGGAGCAGATTGATGCGGTTGTGCATCGCGGGATCCAGAAGATTCTGGGTCGCGGACTGAGCGATCCTCGCATTCGGGGCTTGGTGTCGGTGGTGCGGGTGAGTGTCAGCCCGGACTCGAGCGAGGCGAGGGTGTGGTGCTCGGTGCTGCCAGCCAAACATGCCGGAGCTTCCCTGCACGGACTCAACGCCGCAGCTGGTTGGATCGGCCGTCGCTTGGCGGATGAGGTTCGCATGCGTCGCGTGCCGCGGCTGAAGTTTTTGTTGGATGAATCAATCAAGAAAGAGGCCCGGGTACTCGGAGCCATTCAGGAAGCCGTGAGGCGAGAGGATCAGAGCTCCTCTCCTGACAGCGAGGAAGCAACATCGTGAAAAATTCCAAGGAGCATGGCGTCAAGTTCACCGCACATGTCAGGAAACTCAAGAAGAGTTCGTATCCACCAGAGATGGATGATCCGGTGGAGGTGTTGGTCTACTCACAACTGGTGTGGGAGTCGACCTCACCGAAGGCCGATGAGGCGTGGACACATCTTTCTTCGGGGGTCCTCGACTGGCACGAGCTTCGCGTCTCCACACCAGCGGAGATTGCGGAGATGTGTCGCGACACATCAGATTTGGCGTTGGAGCGTGGCAAGCGGCTCAAGATGATGCTCAACCATCTGTATCAGCGGCACCATGAGGTAACGATGGTTCCAGAGTTTGAGCATGGCAAGCGGGATCTTCGCGAGTCCATCGAATCGCTCGACGGCATAACGCCGTTCGTGGCGGCAAGGTGGCTGTTGTTGTGCGGTGACATCAAAGTTGTGCCGATTGATGATCAGTTGTGTTGGATGCTCTCCAATGCGGAGTGTGTGGATGAATCCGCCACACTGACCGAGGTCGCTGCGTGGATCTGTCGTCAGGTCAGGTCTGATCATGCTTTCGACGTGCATGCCACGTTGCAGGCTTGGGTAAATGGTCAGAGCGATGCCGTTGCCAAGAAACGACTCAAGGCGACACAGACAGCGGCCCGTGGCGCAAAGCGATCCCGTGCCAAGGCCATCGC
>DOVP01000213.1:3069-3195 GCA_003520025.1 Phycisphaerales bacterium | reverse complement strand
CTCTACCACTGAGCTACACCCGCAGGGGGAACCAAGTTGTCGCCAGCAGGACACAACGCCAATCGGCCGGCAAGAAGCGAATAGTAACACAAGAGAGAAGTCCACCGACAGGGGGGCCGGACAGTA
>DOVP01000213.1:2600-2737 GCA_003520025.1 Phycisphaerales bacterium | reverse complement strand
GCCGGACAGTATGCCGAGCGGGGCCGCCGAGCCGCTGCCGATACTCAATGCCCGAAATGGCCGCCGCAACACGCCGCAACACGCCATTGATTGCGGTCAGCAGCCGCGTTGCCTGCCTCCGAGGAGAGCCCCGCCGT
>DOVP01000213.1:0-2582 GCA_003520025.1 Phycisphaerales bacterium | reverse complement strand
CCGTCTCCCGGGAGTTTGCGAGCGGCGAGTCCAGGGCCGATCATGCCGCCGTGCGCTACGGTGTGGCTCGCGGAGGAATAAACAGGATGTCCATTGCGAAAATGGCCACTGTGAGCAGGATCACAGTGGCCATCGTGCGGATGATAGGTACTGTGTTTCTCCCGACGTCTGCGGTCCGTTGCCAGGTTTATTGAGGTGGCAGCGGGACACGGCCTCTGATGGCGAGCGGTTCAGTGTGATGTGTGGTACGGGGCTGAAGTAGGGGGAAAGGTCACCGCGTTACTTGCCTCCGAGGAGAGCCCCGCCGTGACCCCCCTATACTACGTTTGGCCTAACAGGGAAAGGAGATTTTTGATGAATGCAAGCACGACGGCGCTCCTGCTGATCGGTTATCAGAACGATTACTTCGGCGAAGATGGAATCCTCCGTGGAGTGCTTGAGAGCCCCGAACGGACCGACGAAGTGCTCGCCAGCACGGTCAGTCTCATCGACGCTGTGCAAGAGACCGAAACCAGCATCATCGCCACACCGATCATCTTCAGCGAGGATTACTCGGAAATTCGGCAGGCTGGTGGCATTCTCGCGGCCATCAAAGACGCCGGCGCCTTTCGGGCTGGATCCACCGGCGCCGACACCGTGCCCGAAATCCAGGCCTTCGGAGATCGCATTGTTGAAGTGCCCGGAAAGCGAGGACTGAATGCCTTCCCCGGTACAGACCTCGGAGAGATACTCCATAAAGGAGGCATTACGAATGTGATCGTCGCCGGTGCCGTCACCTCGATCTGCATCGACTCGACCGCACGCGCCGCCTATGAACGCGGCATGAACGTGATCGTTCTCGAAGACTGCACCGCAGCGAGAACCGCCGCCGAACAAGACTTTTTCTGCGAGACGATCTTTCCCACCTATGCCTCTGTGCAGAACTCCGCAGATGTGATCAATGGGCTCGTTGGGCAAACGGCCTAAACCGATTCGATCAATGGCTTTGTGGCAAACACAGTTTGTGATGGTTGGTATTCAGCAAGGGATCTTCGGCGATGCATCCCCCCTGCGGCAGCAGATCGAATCGCCGGAATCGATCGACGCGGTGCGGTCTTGCATCACACGATTTGCGTCAGCAGTGATGGATGAAGGTGGTACCGCAATTCATGTGAGCATCGATCTTGGAGACGAGGTGGCCGACCACGCAGGAAGTGGGCAGACATGCCTGCAGTCCAACGGCCTGTTGGCAAGCCATTTGCCCAATGGCGAGGTCCATTCGGCGATCACATCGTTGGGGACCGAACTGACCTGCCTGCGAGCGGCACCGGGACGCAATGCCTTTCGTGGAAGTCGACTCGATGATGAACTGGCCCGGCAGCCACGCCAAACCCTTGTGCTGGCCGGACTGCTCATCGGTGGCATTCTTGATGCGACCTGCCGTACGGCATACCAACTTGGGTATGACGTGCAGATCCTCGGTGATGCAGCACTTTCCATGGACCACGCGGAACGAGAGACATACCTCGGTGTGGTGATGCCCGAGTTCGCGCTGGTGACAACGTCTACATCGCTGATGGCAGGTGCGGCGTGAGCGACGTCGGAGCGGAAGGTAAACGTCTGGCCAGCACGCTTCCTGTAGACATGATGCCGACCCAGACCTGGCGTCCCCTAGACAGCAACTGGATGCCGGTGCCGCCCTCATCGGGCACCGTCGAGTTGAGGGAGCGGAAACTGCCTGAAGTTCTGGTCACCGAGAAGGAGGGGTATGCAAGTGATGGCGATCTGGTGATCGAGGACCTGATCGGTTCCGGTGGACTCGGGGTGGTGGATGCCGCTGTGCAGTCATGTCTGCAGCGGAAGGTGGCCGTCAAACGCGTGCGCCCTGAACGTCGCAGCGCCGACTCCAATACGCGCCTTCGCCGTGAGGCCTACTTGATGGGCCAGTTGGAGCACCCGGCCATACCGCCCGTTCATCTGCTCGGGAGTACGCCGGAGGGGAATGACCTACTCGTCATGAAGCGGATTACCGGTGTCGAATGGGGTGCTTTGCTTGAAGAAGAATTTGCAGGCTTTGACGACGGGCAACTCGATGCAGCTGCGACACGAAAGCATCTGGCGATCTTGATTCGTATCGGCGAGGCACTGGGTTTCGCGCACAGTCGTGGCATCATCCACCGCGATGTCAAACCAGAAAATGTGGTCGTCGGTGAGTTTGGCGAGATGTACCTCATCGATTGGGGTATTGCATGCCAACTTCCCGAGGAGGGTGCCTTCGAAGCGAATGGCTTTGCCGGAACGCCGTGCTATGCGGCGCCCGAAATGCTCGCACGGGTTCCGAAACTCGATGTGCGAAGCGATGTCTACCTGCTCGGCGCGACGCTGTATCACGTGATGACAGGACATCCACCGCATATGGGCGATTCAATGCAGGCCGTTTTCGAGATGGCGCTGCAGTATCCGGTGCCGTCCTTGAGCGATGTGTGGCCGTCCCCGCTGAAACAGATCTGCACCCGCGCCATGGCGGCAGATCCAGATGATCGATATCCCTCAGTGATCTCCATGCTTGAAGACATCCGGTACTTCCTCGAGTACGGCGAACT
>DOVP01000174.1 GCA_003520025.1 Phycisphaerales bacterium | reverse complement strand
ACATGAGCAATATCGAATAAGCAACACAGGACATACATTTGCACCAGCAACAACCCCGCAACCAGGAGATGGCGGGGGGAGATGGGGGTTGGGGGAGTGGGGGTGGGGATTATGGGCAGGGGCCCCATGCACCGATCACGTCGATCGCAACGTTGATGCCTACCGCGGATCGGAGTAGAGGTCGACGAAGAAGTCGAGCGTGCGGCGTCCATCCTGCTCGCGGGCGCGGGCGAGGTAGAAACCGCACTTCTCGAAGAGTTGGATCGCCGGCTGCCGCTCGACCCGCACATCGAGCACGACCTTGAGGTAGTCGTGATCGCGGCAGAATCGGATGGCGTGGGTCATCAGGGCTGTCGCGATGCCCTGCCGCCTGAACTGCGGACGGACCCGAAGTCGCCGCATCTCCGCGACGGACTCATCGAGTCGCTGCACGCCGATCATGCCGGCGATCTCATCATCCTGCGTTGCAACCCAGAATCCTCCCTGCGCTGCGTCGCTGAAGTAGGCATCGTGCAGTTGTTCGATGTCGGCGCCGGTGTCGTTGTTATGCACCTGGCTCTCAAAGACGCCGGCTTCGAACAACTCCCGCAGAACGGGGATGTCCTGATCGGTCGCGGTACGGATCTGGGGTGGTTCGTGAGTCTTGGTCATCGGTGAATCGAGGTTCTGGGGCGAGCCATGCCAGTATAGAGGCTCAACGCCACCAGCCGGGGCGGAGATTCTGCAGGCACCACTGACGGAATTCCTCGTCGAGCGATGGGTCTTCGAGGCCGCTCGCGGGGCTGCTCCGATCGGTTGCAGCGGCGGCCAGAATAGCGCGAATGCGTTCGGTGCGATCAGGATCGTCGAGCATGAACCGCATGAGTGCCCAAGCCTGCCCGTAGTAGTCAAGCAAGGCAGACTGACCGCGGTCCATTGCGGCGTGCGGATCGTCATTCGCAAAATCGCGAAGCGATTGCATTCGCCCCCTGCGAAGCATCCACCAGGCGCGGCGTTGTCGTTGACGGTTGGCAGTGTGGTCGATTTCAACACGATCCGGATGCAGTACGAATCCTTCCATGACCGTGGCGAGCCCCTCGTCGACCCAGTGCGGCAATGATCGAGGCAGCGCCGTCTGGGCGTATTGGTGCCACCCCTCGTGCAGCGCAAGGGCCATGGTGTCGCGGCAGTGACTGCGGCGATCGATGTCGTAGAGCAAAGCGACCCCCTGCGAGGTGAAACCACCGCGGCCGAGACCCTGCATTGTTCTGGCATGAGCCGGCAGAATGACCTTGGCGAGATTAGACCACTGCCGACGGTCACTCATGAGGCAGGTGGTCATCGTCTGTGATGGCTCCGGAAGTGTGAACTCCGCCGTGTCGAAGGTCGCACGCATGGTTGCAAGCGCCGATTCCATCGCGACCGGCAGTCTTGCATGGAGCGTTGGCTGCATGATCGTCGTGCAGATGTCCCATCTGTTCGTGCGGATGCACAGACCATCGAAGCCCATGCATGACCATGGCTCGATCAGCGCGGCCTCGCCGCACTGGGGTGGGGGCGCCTGATCGATGCTGCCCAGGAGAATGTCGCGGGGAGCAGGGCCGGCGCAGCCGAGAAAGAGCAGGGTTGCGAGGAGGCCAATGACGACGTTGGCATGAAGTGGGGCAACGAGTTGAACGCATCGACGCATCATCACCCGAGTGCCTCGATAGCAGCCGCGGTGGCCTCAAGGTCGGCTTCGGCCTGCTGCAACTGGGTTCGTGTTTCTTCGACCAGATGTGGGGGGGCCTTCTGGACGTACGATTCGTTGCTCAGCCGAGCCTGCATGGAGGCAACCTTCTTGCCCAGATCATCGGCCTTCGCTTGAAGTCGTGCCTGCTCTGCATCTGTGTCGATGGCGCCAGCAAGATCCAGAAGTACTTCTTCGCCGTCCATCGCAAAGGCCAGCGCGCCTGCGGGGCGTTCCTCGGTTCGAGGCTTGACGAACTCCACGCGGCACATGCTCGCCAGCACGGCGGCCGAGTCGGATGCCAGATCCAGCAGTCCAGGAGGCGACAGCAGCGTGATGTTTGCCTTGGCAGGGACATCATTGTCCGAGCGGACGCGGCGGATGGAGGCCACCAACGCCTGGAGCCGGGCGGTTTCACGCTCGGCCGAATCGCTGTGGAGCGTGTCGGCGACATCAGGCCATGCCGCCACCGCCAGAAGGTCGGAGTCCGGCAGGCTCAAGCCCGGCAC
Source organism: Phycisphaerales bacterium (assembly GCA_003520025.1). GTDB lineage: Bacteria > Planctomycetota > Phycisphaerae > Phycisphaerales > SM1A02 > UBA12567. Next base: position 10,651 of record DOVP01000174.1, on the reverse strand, counting down.
GCCACGCTCGCCAAGCGAGCGGACATGCGGCCAAATGGCTTCGGTCACGAAGGGGCACAGCGGGTGCATCAGCCGCAGCAGGGCATCCAGCACCGTGAGGCACACACGCTGCTGCGCCGGGTCGCTTCCGATCGTGGGCTTGACCGCCTCCAGATACCAGTCGCAGAAATCCCGCCAGAAGATGTCATAGATGGCATCGACGCAGGGATTGAATCGGTACTGCTCGATGGCCTCGCCCACCATGGAGGTCGCGGCGGCGATGCGGGAGAGCATCCAGCGGTCTGAGAGAGAGAGTGTGCCAAGGTCCGTGACAGGCTCGGGGCATTCGACCCTGCCCATCGCGAAGCGCGCTGCATTCCAGACCTTGTTCGCGAAGTTGCGGCCGACGTCGAATCGGCTCGATGTATTCTTGGCAAGCGGCCGCTCTTCGGATGGAGTCTCTCCGATGTAGACGCCGTAGACGGTGACCATCTCGCAGGCGGAGTCGGTCGGGCTTGTTTGAATCGGCGCCGCGACCATCTTGCCCGTTGCCGTCGTGATGTACTTGGGCGAGAACGTCTCGCCAGAATGCGGATCGATCGTGTCCACGGGCAATCGAACGTCCTGTGTTTCGGTCGCGATCTGCGCCATGACGAATCGGAGCGCGTCCGTGCCATGTGAGTGAATGATGTCCCGCGGATCGACGCCGTTCCCGAGCGACTTGCTCATCTTCTGCCCGTGTCCGTCCTGCACCATAGGGTGGATGTAGACATCCTTGAACGGAATCCTCCCGTCCAAGAAGTACCGGTTGAACATCACCATGCGGCTGACCCAGAGCGTGATGATCTCGCGGGCTGTGCAAAGCACATTGGTGGGGTTGAAGGCGTCGAGCAGGCCCTCGGTCTCGGGGAAGGCCGACGCATCAGGCCAACCCATCGTGCTCATCGGCCAAAGAGCCGATGAGAACCAGGTGTCAAGGACGTCTGGATCTTGAGTAAAGCCGGCCGCTTCGAGTTGCTGCTCAAGATCGGATCGCTCGCGATCGACACATGCGAGGATGCGAACCACGCTTTCGGCGGTGTTGACACTGAGCCGGACGCAGAGATCGGAATCCTGCGTCTCGCACATGGGCAAACTGCAGCCGGCGGGGGGGAGCGAGAGCGGATCCTCGGGAAGACCCTCCACAAGCGGACACTCAAGCGTCCAGACCGGAATGCGGTGGCCCCACCAGAGTTGTCGGCTGATGCACCAATCGCGAAGGTTCTCGTGCCAGTGCTGGAAGGTGCGGGCATACCGCGCGGGCGTGAAGGAAATGCCACCGTCACCTTTGCGCTTTCCAATCTCCCGCGGGGGCGGATCGCCTTCGATTTGATCGGCCGACATCGCCCGCAGGGCTTCGCCGCAGAGCCGGTCATCGCTCACACGGACATACCACTGATCGCTCAGCCACGGCTCGATGGGGACGTGCGATCGGTAGGAGTGTCCCACGCTGTGGGCGTAGTCGCGGATGTCCTCGAGCAGCCCGGCCCCCCGGAACCACTCAACCACCGCTTCGCGGGCATCCTCGCGGCTCAGGCCGATGAATGGGCGAGCCTCGTCGCAGACATCGTCCCAGCCATGACGATCTGAAATGGATCCGTCGGGCCCCATGATGTTGATCGCTTCGAGATCGTGACGCTGGCCGATGTCCCAGTCGTTCGGGTCGTGCGCGGGCGTCACCTTGAGGAAGCCGGTTGCGTACTGGGCCTTGGGATCATCGCCGTCACCGGCCATGATGACGTAGTCGTCTTCGACGATGGGAATGCGGCGATTGGCGATCGGAAGGGTGATGAACTTGCCGCGGAGTTCGGCGGCGCGGGGATCGCTTGGGTTCATCGCTACAGCGGTATCACCCAGCATCGTCTCGGGTCTCGTGGTCGCTACGGTCACATGACCACTGCCGTCCTCGAGCGGATACCGCAGATACCACATGTGCCCGTCGACTTCTTCCATCTCCACTTCGTCATCGGCGAGCGCCGTCTGCGTTGCAGGATCCCAGTTCACCAGCCGTTTGCCTCGCTCGATCAGTCCATCCTGAAACAGGCAGAAGAAAGCGTGCCGCACGGCGGCGGTGCAGACGGGATCCATGGTGAATCGCGTTCGAGGCCAGTCGCAACTGGCGCCAAGTTCCTGGAGTTGTCCGAGGATGACCTGCTCGTATTCATCCTTCCACTCCTGCGTGAGGGCGACGAAGTCCTCGCGGCTCATGTCGGTACGCCGCTTCCCGGATTGCATCAAGCGTTTTTCCACGACCGTCTGTGTGGCGATTCCGGCATGGTCGGTGCCGGGCAGCCACAGCGTGGTCGCCCCTCGCATGCGGTGATACCGCACGAGGATGTCCTGAAGCGTGTTGTTCAGGGCATGGCCAAGGTGCAGTGCCGCCGTGACGTTGGGCGGTGGGATGACGATCGAATAGCATTCGGTCCCCGGCTCGGGCACCTCGATGTGGCCGAGCCCTGCTTCCTGCCACATCGAGCGAATGGCAGGTTCGGTTTCGGCAGGAGAATAAGAGCGGGGGAGCGACGCGTTGGAGTGCACCATGGACATCAAAGCATGATACCGACGAGGCTCCTCAACTCTGTCCTGCTCGCCGGAGTCTGCATGGCGGGCGTTCGATGTGGGGACACGCCAGAGCCGGCCGACAAATCTGTCACCGACATCACAAGTCGGCTCGATCGAGCAGAACTGCTCCTCTCGCTGGGCAAGCCGTCGGATGCGGCGATCGTAGCCGCTGAACTGCTTGGGGCAACCGAGCGTGACTGGCGTGTGCACGATGTGATTGCGAGAATCCATCTTCATGATGCGCTGCGATTTCGCAGGGAAGGGTTGATGGGCAATTCTGCCGAAGAACTCACGGCCTCGGTCAAGGCATACCGCGTAGCCACCACACTGGCGCCGAGCCTTGCGGGCTTGCACCAAAGCGCCGCCAATGCCGCGTCCATGGCAGGCGAGCACGAACAAGCCATTGACTGGTTTGAGCACGCGATGGAATTGGACAGTACCGACCCTCGTGCGCCGCTGTGTCTGGCGCAGTTGATTTTCGACTCTGACCCGCCGCAGGCAAGACGGCTGCTTGAGGGGGCACTCGCACTGGACCCGAGCATCGCCGAAGCTCATGCCTCCGTGGCACTGCTTGAAGCAACGAAGGGCCGCGAGGAGGCTGCCACAGCCGCGATGGCGAATGCGCTGGCCTGTGGTGAGGCAGGACCAGCGATTCGAGTGGTGCAGGCAAAAATGTATCGCCTGCTGAACAGCCCCGAGAGAGGAGTCGAGATCCTTCTGGCCTTGCCAGTCGCTGCGAGAGGCGAAGAAGCAACCGCGACCGAACTGGCCCGGTGCTGGCAGTTGCTTGGGCGACCAGACCGAGCGGCGGATGTGTGGGTGGCCTGCTTTGCCGCCAACGCCCACCGCACGGATGCATGGGTCTTCGCCCTCAAGGCTGCCGAAGCCCATCTGCTCGCAGGAGACCGTGCCTCTGCAGCCAGTTGCATCGCGCAGGCTGAAATGCTCTCGGCGCCACCCGAGCGTGTGGAGGCCGTCCGGAAATTGGCCCGCGTTCAGGGAGACTGATCGTCTTTCTGCTCTTCGCTCAGGCGTCTGCCGGCCTCGATCCACGGATCAGACTCCTGATAGGGTGATCGTGGGGGCCGCTCCGGCCTGCGGAGCCTGCGAATCGACAACAGCAGCACCACAGCCCCAATAAGCCCGACAAGGCACACGAGGATCAGGGTGGCGGGTGCCTGAACCCACGATGTCGACGCGATGGACACGCAACGAGTATAGGAGAGCCCCGAACCGTGGCCGTATTCGCTCGTATGCTTGAGAAATAGGCATGACAGGCGAGTTGAAGGGTTTGCTGAACTGATCTGCCCAAGCAACCGATTCTCTCCACAGGGAGCATCGCTGCGTGCTCGCCACCCATACGTCCGATACTCAGCACAGGACACACGACACATGACGCCACGATTCACACCAATTCGCCTCACGATGCTGATTCTGGTGCTCGGAGGGATGGTTGGTGGGGCTGTGGCCCGGCCAGCGTCTCCGGAAGCAAGGGCGTGGGCCGACAATGTGTGGACGGCGGCCCTTGAAGGTGATCAGGGCCACATCGAGGTTCTGCTCGGAGAACCAGTATCGGCAGGCATTGCTCCGGAGGCGAGAAGCGCCTTCATCGAGGACGTCGAATTGTGGCAGGCCCACGAGCGTGAAGACGCCGAATATACCCGCAGTCGCATGGCAAAGGCCCGCGCCGAAATGCTGGAGGCCCAGCAAGACGATGATCCGCTCGAGGCCCTTCGTCTGCTGCTTGAGATGCAGACACTCTCGCCGAACTTTGCCGACCCGCTGCAGGACCCGGCTGTCCAGAGTCTGCTTGCCGATGCTGAGGCTGCCATTTCTTCATGGCGGACCGAGAGCAAGTTGTTCTATGCCCAGCAAGGGCTGCTTCGCTTGCGAGCCGTGTACGAAGACACCGGCATGCACGATGCATGGGACCGACTGACGACGGCCTATGAAACCGTCTCGGATCAAATGAAGTTGCTTCGCCGATACCGATTCGACGAGTTTCACCGGCGTTATGTTGCATTCCATCGGGGCCGCGGTGACGAAGTCAAAGAGGAATACAGTCCGCGACTGGATACCCGATGGATGGATGAGGTACGCGACGCCGACATCGAAACGGCGTCGATGGCCATGGAGATTGCGCTGTCCGAACACGTCGAGTCCGTAGGTATCGGACCGCTGCTGAAAGGTGGCATCGCGGCGCTTCGCGTCTTGACTGATGACGCCTTCCTCGCGCCGACCTTCAACTCCCTGAGCGATGACGAAGCGGTCGCGGCGTGGCAGGCAGCCCTCAGCGCGACAGAAGCCTCTCTGGAAGTACCCGGCGCTCATGTGTCACTTGAGCGAACGATGCAGCGGATTCAATCTGCCAATGCCGATACGATCGCGCTTCCCGAAGGGGTGCTGTGGCGTGAGTTCACAGATGGAGCGATGGACGAACTCGATCGATTCAGCCAGGTCATTTGGCCGTATGAATTCGAGCAGTTCCAGCGTCAGATGCGGGGCAAGTTCGTCGGTGTCGGTGTGCAGATCAAGGAAACGCTGCTCGGCGAGATTCAGGTTGTCACCCCGCTCGAGGGCAAGCCCGCCTTCTATGCCGGCGTCAAGGCTGATGACATCATCGCGACGGTGGATGGTGACTCGACCGCCGGATGGACGGTGCACGATGCCGTCCGAAACATCACCGGCCCAGCGAATACCAAGGTGATACTCGGTCTTCGCCGCGAAGGCGTCGACAACCTTCTTGATGTGCCGATCATTCGGGGCGTCATTCGCATGCCGACGGTCAAGGGCTGGAGGAAGAACGGCGTCGGCGACGATGGCCGCTCGGACTGGGACTGGATGATCGATCCCGAGGATCGCATCGGATACATCCGACTCACCGGATTTGATCAGGAGACCAAGGGCGATCTGCTTCGGGCAGTCGCCACCATGCGGCGCAATCAACCGCTGAACGGGTTGGTGCTCGACCTTCGGTACAACCCCGGAGGCCTGCTTGATTTGGCGGCCTTCGTGAGCAACTTGTTCGTGCCGAAAGGGGATCTGGTCACAGGCGAAGATCGCAATGGTCGTTTGACCTTCCGGTTCCCCGCCCGCTCCGTGGAGTGCTACCTCGGTGGCGTGCCGACCGTCGTGCTGGTCAACCGCGGCTCGGCCAGCGCCAGTGAGATCGTCGCCGGATGTCTGCAGGCCCACGAGGCGGCAGTCGTGCTTGGCGAGCGGAGTTTCGGCAAGGGAAGTGTGCAAACAGTGCACCCGGTCGGCCCCGAGGCGAGGCTCAAGGTGACGAATCAGTATTACCGCTTGCCACCTGCAAGTGACGAGTCATCCGGTCGACTCGTGCATAAGCGACCCGGTTCCACAGACTGGGGTGTCATGCCGGATTTGGTCGTCAAGATGTCGGTGGATGACTGGGAAGCATCCGAACGGCTGCGGATTCGAGCCGAGCAGGCGGTGTCGGCATTGAAGTTGCCCGAACCCGAAGAAGATGTGTCCAAGACGGATCAGGAACCGAACCCTGCCGACGTTGGACCGCCAGACATCGATCGCCTGATCAACGACGGATACGATCCACAACTGGAGTTGGCGCTGCTGCTGCTTCAGACGCAGATACTCGCAGAGACCTCCGACAAAGCTGATGCCACACCAAACCAGATGGCTGGTGGCCCGGTAATCGATCTGCGCAGCCGCGCGGGCGGTCGGTAGGGCTCAAGTACTGCCTGGGCGCGACAGAACCATCATTTCTGTGGCGGAGATCCATGGACGCTTTCTTCCTCCATCAGCGTTCGGGCCTCCACGACATCCTTATCTCCCCGTCCGGAGAGATTGACCAGAACGATTTGGCTCGAGTCGAGTTCGCGGGCAATCTGGAGTGCCGCTGCAATGGCGTGGGATGACTCAAGCGCAGGCAGAATGCCTTCGAGCGAGCAGAGCAACTGAAAGGCCTCGATCGCCTCATCGTCGCTGACGCTCATGTAGGTCGCCCGGCCGAGTTCCTTCCACCATGAATGCTCCGGACCGACGCCGGGGTAGTCCAGCCCGGCTGAGCATGAGTGCACATCGGCGGTCTGGCCATCGGAATCCTGAAGCACATAACTGCGTGACCCGTGCAGAACGCCGGGCGTGCCGCAGCCGAGACTCGCAGCATGATGGCCGATCTCAAGTGACGATCCACCCGCTTCAACGCCGATGAGCGACACCTCTTCGTCATCGAGGAAGGGGTAAAAAATCCCGGCCGCATTGGATCCGCCGCCGACGCACGCAACGATGTGATCGGGAAGGTGACCAATCCGCTCAAGGCACTGCGAGCGGGCCTCGCGGCCGATCACCGCCTGCAGCGAGCGGACGATCAATGGGAACGGATGCGGCCCGACAACCGAACCGAGTACGTAGTGCGTCGTTTCGACCGAGCCCATCCAGTCTCGCATTGCGGCGTTCGTCGCATCTTTGAGCGTGCAGCTGCCGTCCTCGACTTCGTGTACCACCGCGCCAAGCATTCGCATCCGAAACACATTGAGGGCCTGGCGACGGACATCTTCGGCGCCCATGTAGACTTCGCAAACAAGGCCAAATCTTGCGCACGCCGTTGCCGTTGCGACACCGTGCTGCCCTGCGCCGGTCTCGGCGATGATGCGGTGCTTGCCCATTCTTCGGGCGAGCAGCACCTGCCCGATCGTGTTGTTGATCTTGTGCGCGCCGGTGTGGGCGAGATCTTCTCGCTTCAGCCAGATCGCGGCGCCGCCAGCGTGGGCGGAGAGCCGCGGTGTATCGGTGAGCGGTGTCGGACGGCCCACGTAATCTCGCAGAAGGCCGTCGAGTTCCGTGAGAAAGGTGGAATCTTCGGAAGCCTCCGCCCACGCCGCGTCCAATTGATCAAGGGCCGCCACGAGCGTTTCGGGGACGAACCGGCCACCAAAGCGGCCGAACCATCCGCTTGGATCGGGGGCAGTGGCAATGCTTGAACTCATGGCGAAGAAACTCCCAGGGTGGGTCTGCGAAGGAGATGGTCGGTCAAAAAAGTGGTCTGGCGTTCCTTGGCATCCGCGGACATCGAACCAAAACCGGCGTGCTCGCCCGGAGCACCAGTACGATCGTACGCCACTCGCGTCACGAGCGAAGCTGGCCCTTTTGCTTCCGCCGCATCGAGAAACCGCCACTGTCCCTCAAACGGGATCCACGAATCCAGCCGGGCGTGGATGGCCAGCAACGGGATCGGTCGCCACTGGGCGAGATGCCGTATTGGATCGGCCCGGTGAATCATGTCGATCGTGGCCGAATCCACCTCCGCAGCCATCGGAAGTTCGGACCAGTTTCCGCTGGTCGCTTCCAGCACGCCGGCCGCGTACTGGTGGGGGCTGCAGAGTCTCGAGATCGCCACCATGCCGCCAGCGGACATGCCCCCGATCGCAATTTTGCCAGGGTCTGCCCCGAGCCGATCGACCGCAAACCGGCTGACCGAGTCAATCTCGTCAGCCGCAGCGAGCACTGCCTCGATGACATGAGCCGCCTTCTGGAATCGCGGATCGAATCGTTCGCCGTGCCCGGGCAGGTCCATCGCGCATACCGCGATGCCTCGCCGCATCAGCCGAAGATACCGCCCGGGATCGAACTCCTTGAAGGTGGTTCGGCCGTGAATCCACAGCAGTAGGGGAGGGCGATCCGGGGCTGATTCAATGCCCTCAGGCTGGACCAGCAGCGTCGGAACCGCCCCGCACATGGCAAGCGATGCTTGTTGGCGGAGCGCCGAAGGCAGGGCATCAAATCGCTCGCTCATGCCATCCTCGTTGACGTGACGCGGTCTGGGGCCGATCCTTGTGGAATGCTGCAGATCATCGGCGGACAATATAGATCCCGGCGTCTCCAGACGCCGCCGGATGCGGGAACGACCAGACCCTATGCGCAACGCGTCAAGGAGTCGGTCTTCAACATCCTCCGCGGTCACTGGGAGGGAGCGCGTGTGCTGGATCTGTTCGCGGGCGTCGGCACGATGGGACTGGAGGCTGTCAGCCGCGGGGCCGCCGAAGTTCTGATGGTCGAGCAGGATCGGCGGATCTACGCGTTGCTGGAGAAAAACGTTCAGGAACTCGGCTGCGAAGTGATTGCGGACACCCTCCGAGGCGATGCGCTCGGTTCGGTCAGTTTGCTCCGATCGCCAAGACCACTCGATGTCATCTTCGTCGATCCTCCGTTTGCGATGATGCGAGACGAGGCCGGTCGCAGACGAGTACTCGATCATATCGCTCGAGCAGTAGACCTCCTCGCTGACGACGGCATGATCGTGCTTCGTACGCCGCTTGATGCGAAGGACACGTCCCATGAAATCGCCTCATTGGCCGGCCCTGAAATCAGGGAATACCGCCGTCATCACCAGGTACTGCTCTACACGCACAAGGAAACGTCGCCATGACCACTCCTGATGCGCGAGCGGCCGCGGCAGATGTGGCGTCATCGCTGCAATCGGCCGGACATGTCGCCTGGTTCGCCGGTGGCTGTGTTCGGGATGAACTGCTTGGGCTCATGCCCGAGGATTACGACATCGCCACCGACGCAGTTCCGGAGCAAGTGCTGGAGGTATTTCCTCGCGCACGCGCGGTCGGGGTCTCGTTCGGCGTCATGCTCGTTCACCGACATGGGTTCAGTATGGAGGTGGCGACTTTCCGCGAAGAGGGCGAGTATTCGGATCATCGCCGCCCGGACAATGTCCGCTTCACCAATGCGCAGCACGACGCCATGCGGCGTGACTTTACGATCAACGGGCTCTTTCGCGATCCAGCAACCGGCGAAGTGCATGACTTCGTAGGCGGGCGAGCCGATCTTGAAGCGGGAATCCTGCGAGCAATCGGCGACCCGGCGGCCCGCTTCCACGAGGACCATCTGCGAATGCTCCGGGCAGTACGCTTTGTCGCATGCCTCGGGGTCAAACTCGATCCGGAGACCGAGGCGGCCATCGCGGCGCACGCCGGCGAACTCTCGGGTGTGTCGCGTGAACGGATCGGAGAGGAACTTCGGCGTCTGCTCCAGTGTCCCGAGCGGGCCAAAGGCGTTGCATTGTTTGAGCGGCTTGGTTTGGGTGAGGCTGTATTCAGCACGCCAAGCGCGGCATCCACGTTCGTTCGTCTGGAACACGTTGGACGTGAAGGCGGCGATCTGACGGCGATGCTGGCTGCTTGGTCGCTCGATCGCGGGAGGGAACATGAAGATCCTGATGAGACTGCGCAACTGTGGCGAAGAAGTCTCTTGCTCTCCAACGAACATCGAGACGGTCTGCGCGCCTGCCTTGCCACCCATGCTGCACTGCACCGCTGGGATGACATGGGCGTGGCAGCGAAGAAGCGACTCGCTGCATCATGTTGGTCCGCTGCCGCCCTCGATATGATCGAAGCCATTGTTCCAGAACAGGCTGCCCGGATCCGCTGTGACATCGCGGTATTGGCTGAAACGGAACTGAGTCCTGCTCGACTGCTCAGCGGCGATGCGCTCCTCGCAGATGGCATGACCCCCGGAGCCGGATTTGGGGAAGTACTCGAACAGGTCTACGACGCCCAGTTGGAAGGCCGTGTACAGACCCTCAGTGAGGCTCTTAAACTCGCCCGTGAACTGTATACACAATGAATCCCTCTCTATCTCTGATTTTCCCGCCCGGCGGATTCTGCTGGCGCAGCCGCCCTATACTGACCGTATCGATGACCGCAACGGAGTGATGACATGCGCCAATTCCTGATGATGAGTGTTTCGATTTCTCTTGCGACCAGCATCTCAGTGGGCGGCGAAAAGCCCGCGCCAGCGGAAAGCCGCTACCCGCCGCTTGTGCAAGAATCAGACGCAGAAGACAGCCTTTCCATCTACATCGTTCCGATGCGAGGACAGGTCGGCACGGACATCCTTCCTGAACTCTATGAGTCAATCATAGAGGACATTAAGGAAGTCTCGCCCGACATGGTCATCATCAAGATCGACAGCCATGATTTCAAAGACATCGATGATGAGGTTGTCGACATCATGAACAATACTGGCCAGCCAGGGCAAGAAGATCTTTCGGAAGTTCAACTGAAGCCAATGGCGGATATCCGCG
>DOVP01000001.1 GCA_003520025.1 Phycisphaerales bacterium | reverse complement strand
CGACCGCCGCTGTGAAGGGATCCACGTTGAGAGGCAACGCGTGCATATTCTGACCAGAATCTTCGTCGTGCTGGTATCACTGCTGGCAGTGTTTATGGTGCCGCTGGTGGTCGTATCGACCATGAATCAAGAACATTGGCGACAGGACGCGTTGGACTCGAAGACGCAAGTACAGGCCATTCGCTCGCAGCAGACCTCTGAGCGGCAGGCGGTTCTGACCCGGGAGGCGCAGTTGACCGAGCAGTTGACGGAGTACAGCCAACGGCAGCAAGCCAATGTGGCCGAGTTGGAAACGTGTCGGACGATGGCCGCAGAGACTGAGGCCAGGCTGATTACCGCCGAGAGCGAGCGGGAGAGTCAGATCCGCGGCCAGCGCAGCCTCACGCAGAGCTTGAAATCCGCCGAGCAGTTGACCGCCAAACTCGTCTCCGATCTTGAGATGCTTCGTACGCGGGCGTTGACCGCCGAACGGCGTCGGGTTGAATTGGATGAGCGAGTCGCGGAACTCGACAGCCAACTTCAGGTCGCCGATGCCGTACAGCGAGCCCTTCGCGAAGAAAACGCGCAGCACAAGCGTGATCAGCGAGCGATGGAATTGGCTCTGCAGGAGTACACCAGCCGTTACGGCAAGATTGCCACCGGCGGATTGTCCGAGGACGAGGGCATCGCGCCTGACCGGAATCTGGAAGCGGTGGTTCTGGACGTTACTCGAGACGGCGGGCGCACCATGATCGAGATCGACGCTGGCTCACGCGATGGTGTGCAGAAGGGTTGGCTCCTGACTGTCGGAAACGGCGGCGTCTTCATCGGTCGGCTTCGAATCATCGATGTCGATCTGAATCGGGCGACGGGCATTCTCTCGCTCGAGAACGAGTCACGCGGCCTGGCCAAGCCCGGGCATAAGGCCTACGCGCTGGCTGGGCAGGGCTGATCCATGAGTCGATTTGCGACGACATCGGCCAAGGCCACCATGGACGTCTTTACGGCCATTTCCGGTGTTGCCGTTCTTTTTCTGGTGCTCGGATGTCTGTGGCTGGTCTTCCACAACATGGAATACTCCAGCACTTCCGATGGCCGGGACGACGGCGGCATCTTCAAAGTCCTCGACTGAATCCCCAAGCCACAGCCGGAGGGTCTATGATGCTCCCCGCGCCATTGCGTGGAGGAATTTGACTCGTGCTTGATCGACTTCTCGGCTGGTTCAGTGTCGATATGGGAATCGACCTTGGTACCTGCAACACACTGGTCGCTGTTCGCGGCGAGGGCATTCTTCTGAATGAGCCGTCCGTGGTGGCGGTCCGTAAGGGCACCAATCGCGTGCTCAACAACGGTAACGCCGTGGGCTATCAGGCCAAGGAGATGCTCGGTAAGACACCGGGCTCGATCAGCGCCATTCGTCCGCTCAAGGACGGCGTGATCAGCGACTTCGAGATTACCGAGGCGATGCTCTCCTACTTCATCCGCAAGGCGACCGGGCGTGCCCGCATCATCAGCCCGCGGGTCGTCATCGCCGTGCCCAGCGGTATTACGGCAGTCGAGAAACGCGCAGTGCTCGACTCCGCCGAACGCGCAGGCGCTCGGCGGGTGTACCTCGTGGAAGAGCCGATGGCCGCCGGAATCGGCGCCGGCCTTCCGATTGCCGAGCCGACCGCGTCGATGGTCGTGGACATCGGCGGGGGCACGACCGAAGTGGCGATCATGTCGCTTGCGGACATCGCAACCTGCGAGTCGGTTCGCGTGGCTGGTGACGACTTTGACGAAGCCATTATTCATCACATGAAGAAGACCTACAATCTCACCATCGGCGAGCAGACCGCCGAGCGGATCAAGATCGAGATCGGCTCTGCGGCCAAGGTCGGCGACGAAACCACCATGGAAGTCCGCGGCCGCGACAATCTGACGGGCCTGCCACGCAAGACCGAAGTAACGGCCGAAGAGATTCGAGAGGCCCTGCAGGAGCCCATTCGATCGATCATCGATGCGGTCAAACGCACACTTGAGCGGGCTGAACCCGAACTCGCCGCCGACCTCGTGGACAACGGCATCTGCCTCGTGGGCGGCGGCGCGCTGCTCCGGGGACTCGATGTGGTCATCAATCAGGAAACCGGACTCGATGTTCGTGTCGCCGACGATCCGCTGACCTGCGTTGCCCGCGGCACCAGCATCTACCTTGAGAACCTCGAGGACTGGAAGGCGACGATGGAGTCCGACGTGGACGACCTGTGAGGCGATGCCACGGCACCGTTGAGCGATGGCTTTCATGAAATCACAGGGCGGAAGCGGCTTTCATTTCGTCGTGCTGCTGACAGTGGCATCGGCACTGGCTCCGGTGTCATGGATCGGATGGACCGGTGATGTGGCCGATGTCGTGCGGGCGCCGATCATGCCACTCTCACGAATAGGCACTTCGATCGCATCATGGCTGCGGCCACCGCGGGATGTCAGTGGCAGGCCTGTGGGTGAGGCCGAGATCGAGCAACTGCGTGAAGATCGCGATCGTTTCGAGCAACTCTGGCAGGCCCAGCGAGTGCGGGCGGACCAACTCGCCCGTCGACTACGCACGCTCGAAGGATTGCCTGAGTCAGCCTACCGCTCACCGCACCGTCCCATCGTCGTGGATGCCGACATCACTGGTCGAGATCCGCGGGATCCCCGCTCGCCCATCGAACTGCGGATGCCTCGTGACGGAGTCGATCGACTGGAGGTGGGGGACATCGCCGTGTGGGGGGGGCATCGTCTCCTTGGCCGCGTCAGTCATGTTTCAGCCGTTCGGCTGATGGTATTGCCGCTTTCGAACCCGGAGGCTGGTCCGATCGAGGTGGCGGTCGCCAGCAGCGATCCTGGGGGAGTGCTTCCTCGCATGCTGCTTCGGCAATCCGGCTCGGGACATCTGGTGGCGGACATCGATCGCCGCATTGTCATCGAGCCCGGCGCGAGTCTTGTGTTGGCCGATGCGCGATGGCCGGAATGGGCACACGGACTTGAAGTCGCCATCGTGGAGCACGTCCAAGCGATCGATGAAGCGCCCCTGCGGCAGCGGCTCATCGCGCGGCCCGCCGTGGACGCGCCCGCCGTTTCGCAGGTAGCCATTCTCTCCGGAAGCGACACGGAGCAGCACCCATGAGATGGTGGGTCTTTCTCATCATGGCCATCATTGCCGTAGGCCTGGACACCGGGCTGGTCGGCGTGTTTACGCTTCGCGGCTTGGGGCACGCGACGCCGAGCATTACTGCCTGCCTGCTTGGTTTCGTGGCGCTCCAAGCGCGACCTCGGTCGGCGCTCTGGGCGGCCTTTGTCATCGGCTTGATGCTCGATTTGTCACCAGGGTCTTCTGGTGCTGCTGGCGGCGTACCGATCATCGGGCCTCGCACCCTCGGCAGTATCGCTGCAGCGCAGGTCGTGTTGCTTCTGCGCCCAGTCGTGTTTCGCAGGCGAATCATCACGGTGGCGGTCATTGCAGGGGTGGCAGCGGCTTGTCTCGGCCTTGGAAGCGCATCGGTCGAGACGATCCGCTGGTGGGCACCTTGGACACATGCGCTGGCACCACCACCTGCTGGAGCGAGACTACTGACCATTGCCGGCTCCGCCGTATATACGGTTTTGCTCGGCATTCCGGTCGGCGCGATTCTGCTCGGCACGAACCGCTGGTGGCGGTTCGGCGCGGCCCCGGGCAGGCTGGACTATGCTGCCTCCCGCCGCTGAGTCTTCTTCATGGACAGGGAGCATGCATGTCGGATCTCTTGATTGTCGATGATGGGCGGGGTGAATTCGGTCCTTTGACCGAAATGCGACCCGCAAGCGCACTTCGCACCGGCGGCGTGACCAATTTGGAGCGGATCGAGCGGACTCTCGGACGGTTTGCCAGCGGCTTCCTCGTTCCCCCGCAGTTGGCCGGCCCGCTTCACGCCCGAGTTTCGGTGCCGGTCAATACGCCCGGCGAGAACCCCGCGTTGTGCGTCAACGCGCGGTGGTGGGGGATCGGCGAGTTGCCTGATCTTCAGATTGGTCAGGCGGCGATGATCGATGACGAGGTGCTTGCCGTTATGCTCGATCCTGCGGATCTGCCCACGTTTGCCGCCAGTGGCGCGTTGCCCGATCACATTGACTGCGCTCAGACCGAAGGCACCCTGTACCGGCGGCCGTGGGACATCCTGAATCACCTCTCGGCGGCCTTGTCAGTGGATCTCGACGCGACAAGTCTGCCGACCAAGTTTGCCAAGCGGGCCGATGTGGTGGGCGAGCATGTGGTGCACATGGCCGAGTCGGTCGTGGTCTTCCCGGGCGTGGTGCTCGACGCTACCGAGGGGCGAATCGTGGTCGAGGCCGAGGCGATTCTTCGCCCTGGCGCGGTGCTCTGCGGCCCGTGCTGGGTCGGCCGAGGCTCCACCGTGGCCGAAAGCGCCGTGATCCGCGCCAACACCGTCATCGGACCGGGCTGCAAGGTGGGTGGCGAGATCGGCGCCAGCATCCTGCAGGGCTGGTCCAACAAGTCCCACGATGGATACGTCGGCGACAGCATCCTCGGCGAGTGGGTGAATCTGGGCGCAGGAACCACGACCTCGAATCTTCTCAATACCTACGGCGAAACCTCGGTGCGGCTGCAGCCGGGCAGCGCCCGCGAGCGGACCGGACGCAACTTCTGCGGTTCCTTCATCGGGGACCACGTCAAGACCGCGATCGGAACGCTGCTGATGACCGGAACCTCCCTTGGAACCGGCTCGATGATCGCGTGCAGTTCGTACGCGCCCACCACCGTCGGGCCGCTGCGGTGGGTGACCGATGCGGGCGAGAAGCCATACCGCATCGAGCGTTTTCTCGACATGACGGCGGGCATGATGGCTCGGCGCAATCGCGAACTCGACCCCGCGGATGAAGCGAGGCTGCGGGAACTCGCTGCCTCCGCATCATGAGCGAAACGCTCTACCTGATCGATGGTTATTCCCAGTTCTTCCGCGCCTATTACGCGCGGCGGCCCTATCAGAGTTCTTCGGTCACGAAGGAGCCCACCAAACTCGTGGCGGGCTTTCTCGACATTCTCATGCACATGATGGAGACGAGAAAGCCCACCTATCTCGCCGTGGCGCTTGATGTCTCGGGCGACACCGGCACGTTTCGCAGCGAGATCGATCCGGACTACAAGGCCAATCGTGAAGAAGCACCCGACGACTTCCATCCGCAGGTGCAGCGGTGCTTGCAATTGCTTGAAGCCATGGACGTTCCGCTGCTCGGTGTCGAAGGCGCC